>NZ_BTCK01000014.1:0-128540 GCF_033239625.1 Paenibacillus sp. CCS19 | reverse complement strand
AGCGGTAGAGCATCGCCTTGCCAAGGCGAGGGTCGCGGGTTCGATTCCCGTCTTCCGCTCCATTATGGCGCCATAGCCAAGCGGTAAGGCAAAGCTCTGCAAAAGCTTTACCCCCAGTTCGAATCTGGGTGGCGCCTCCATCTTCTTCAAATAGAATGGTGGTAAATGAATAATGATATGCCGGTGTGGCGGAATGGCAGACGCGCGCGACTCAAAATCGTGAGGGAAACCGTGGAGGTTCGAGTCCTCTCACCGGCACCATTACTTAACAAGTCAAACTCCTACGTGCTTAAAGCGCTTAGGAGTTTTTTGTTTTTATGATGATTACTTATTATGTTCATCAACATCAGCACGAACTTACAAGTTTCCTCGTCATTGTGAAGAGATACAACTACCCTCATTCTTCTCAACATAAATAAAGAGCACCGCATTGATGCGGTGCTCTTTATTTATGTTCATATAGGTTATTTTGTAGCCGCTGGAGTGCTTGCGTCAGTTTCGTTAGTAGCGTCGGTAGCAGCTGCTGCAGTCGTCAGCTTGTTCACGATCGTTGCTTGCGAACGCAGATCAGTAATCAACGTTTGCGACAGCTCGTAAATTTTCTGCGAAGTCAGCGTATCCTTGATATCTGCTTTCTTGTCTTCGAGCGTTGGCGACGAAGCTTCTTTGCGATCCGTTACTTTGATAATGTGGTAACCGTAATCCGATTTAATTGGCTCGCTCACGTCGCCAACTTTGAGGGAGAATGCAGCTTGTTCGAATTCAGGAACCATAGCGCCTTTGCCGAAGAAGTCCAGGTCACCGCCATTAGTTGCCGATCCTGTATCAAGCGATTTCTCTTTTGCGATTGCTGCGAAGTCTCCGCCTTCTTTGAGCTGCTTCTCAATCGCATCCGCTTCTTCCTTCGTCGCAACGAGGATATGAGAAGCGCGTACTTGCTCTTCCGTAGAGAACGATGCTTTGTTCTCATCGTAGTAGGCCTTGATGTCCTCATCCGTGATGTTGATCTTGGAGGCGAGCAGCTTGCGCAGCTGAGCTTGTTGGAGCAGATCCGAGTGGAGATCGTCCACCGTCATTTTGTATTGGTCAAGTGCTTGTTGGAAAGCTTCATCGCTGCCCATGCTTTTCTTAATCACATTCAGCTCAACATCCAGGTCAGCGTCAGATACTGTGATGCCCTGCTTCTGTGCTTCTTGGTTAACGAGCTCGTACGTGATCAGACCTTCGATTGCAGATTCACCGTTGCCGCCTTTAACCAGATTATCGTACAGGTCGCCTTTGCTGATCGCTACGCCATTAACAGAGCCAACCTCTTCGTTCAAGCCAGCACCGCCAGAGAAGGCTTTAATGGAAACAACGATAAGAGCGACGAGAAGAATTGCGCTTGCGATCCAGCCGCCTACGCCTGCGCGTTTTGGTGCGGAGCCTTGGCCAGCTGCTGCTGTTGTTGGCTTGGAATCGATGTTGTCTTCATTTTCCTCTTCGTAGTCGTTATCGGAATCATTGGAGTTCAAGTCAAGGCTTGTCTCATCTGTATTCTTCGTGAAGTAAATATCCTTGCTCGTTTCGTTCTCGTCTTGACCCTCGATCGGATTATCTTTATTCGTTTCAACTTCGTCTTGCTCGTTAAAGCGCTTGTTTTCCTCAGACATGATTAGGTGTTGCTCCTCTCTAATGTTTAAAAATGGTGCCCCATTGTATTACTATACCAGATTAAATAGGTACGAACCTTAATAGCAAATAAAAAAACGATGGAGGAAAAAGTCCGAATGGGTCGAATACATAAAACTACCATTTAAATAGAGAAACGGAGCATAGAGATGGTTTTCGTTCAATCGCTGAAAGTAAAGCTGCTGCTCAGTTTTGTTGCTGTCATCGTACCGCTCGTCCTGTTCATGATCGTAAATACGCTGTACGCGAAGGAAGTCGTACGGGATAAGGTATCAGAGACGTACCGGAATACGCTAGATATATTCGTTAAGCAGACAGATAACAATCTAAGCGCTACAAGTGAATACTTGATGAAGATGGCGATTCTGGACAGTGATGTAGGCTTGTTGAGCTCGTATCCTTATGCTACAGACAATTATGTCTTAACGAAGGTACGAATCTATAACAAACTGATGCGGGACGTAGGTTTCTACGACATGATCGACACGATCTTCTTGTATAGCAACAATGATGTTATTATTGGTACGAAAAATAATAATTATGAGATGATGAAACAGCTGCTAAGAGATCATGTGCCCGATATTGTCGAAAACGATATCAATAATCAGAACCTGGACTTCTGGCAATTGACGAGCGATGATCGTATGCCAAGCAAGAACTTGTTGATGAAGACGATTCATGTAACGGACGATATCTACGTCGGCGCGATCATTCTCGTGAAAGACATTTCCGATATGCTCGGCAAGCAGTGGAGCGAAGGAGCAATCGCGGATAGCGGGCTTTATTTGACTGAGGGGAATCGAATAATGAAGGCGCTTGCAGGCGGCGATGGACCTGTTCAACTCGATGGTATCAATATGGAGAACGGCCCGGCTTATGTCACGATGAAGGGCAGCGAATCCAGCGATCAATATTTGGTCATGTATAGAGGAAGCCAGACATCCAATATCGCCTACTCGATCATGCTGCCAGAGAAATCGATGCTGCAAGGCTTGCCGTTCTTCCAGATGGTCGTATTCTTCCTGCCAATCGGAATTTTCATACTGCTCATGCTGTATCTCATCTTCGTGCAGCGCATTATGTTCAAGCCGCTGGGCGAACTCATTCTCGGCATGAAGAAAATTTCGCTCGGTATGCTGGATGTACGACTTCAAGCGGATAAAACAGTGGAATTCGTATTCCTGGCCAACACATTCAATACGATGGCAGAGCAGATCAAGACGCTTAAGATCGGAATGTATGAGGAGCAGCTGCGCGTGAAGCAAGGGGAGTTGAAACAGCTGCAGGCGCAAATCAATCCACACTTCTATATGAACTCGCTCAATATTATTTATAACTTCGCTGCACTGAAGGATCATGAGTCGGTGAAGAAAATGTCGCTGCACCTAGCGGACTATTTCCGCTTCATTATGAGAGCGAATCGGGATACGATTACGCTGGATGAAGAGCTGCGTCATATCGATAACTATATAACCATTCAAGAGCTGCGCTTCCCGAACAAGCTGGTCGTTACGTACGACATTCCGGAGCCGCTCAAGAACTTCCCGATACCGGCGCTGACCGTACAGCCGTTTGTTGAGAACTCGATTATCCATGGTTTCAAAAATCGCAAGCAGTTGTTTGTTATTCATATTTCGGTTCAACAGGATGTTCAGGATGGCGGTGGTTTCCTTCTTACAATTGCAGATAACGGTGTCGGATTCCCGCCAGACGTACTCGAGCAGCTGCGTGAAGGTAAACCGCTATCCGAGGGTGAATCAAGCCGACTTGGTATTATGAACGTTGCGCATCGTCTAAGTCTGCATTATGGCGAAGGGGCAAGCATTCGATTTGCTAATGCAATAGAAGGAACGGGAACCGTCATTACGATTAAGTTTCCAAGCATGACCGACCGCAAGGCTGCTGCTGGTTAACGTATGATGCGAATGTCTGCAAAGATGAAGAGAGGGAGGAGAGAATAATGGCATACAACCTACTTATTGTAGATGACGAGGATATAGCAATAAAAGGGATCGTGCATGGCATTGAATGGAGTGACATGCCAATCGCTAACATCTATACGGCTTGCGATGCAGAGGAAGCGCAGGAACTATTCGGCCAACATACGATCCACGTGTTGCTTTCCGATATCGATATGCCGAATCAGACTGGCATCGAGCTGCTTAGTTGGGTGAATGTCCATTCACCAGCAACGAAGACGATTCTGCTCACGGGCCACGCTGATTTCAAATATGCGCAGCAGGCGCTGCAGCTTGATGGGTTCGACTACTTATTGAAGCCAGTTGATCATGAGCATTTGAAGAAAACCATATTGCAAGCAGCCGAGAAGGTTCGAATACAAGAGGAGCATGATTCCTTCCACCGGACCTATGAGCACTACTATCAGCAGTGGCAGAAACAGCTACCCGTCATGGCGGAGCGGCTATGGGAAGATATTATCCACTGGCGGCAATCCGTATCGCCTCAACAGCTGGATCCGCAGTTAATGCTGTATGGGATACCGTTGCAATCCGATTCGCTCATTAGCGTTGTACTTATCAGCATCGAGCAGTGGCAGGAGGACTGGTCGGCGCGGGATGAGGAGATTATGACGTACGGCGTGAAGAATGCGGCGGAAGAAATCATTCTCAAGGATGCCAAAGGTCAGGTTGTTCAAGATGCCAGCGGCGCACTGCTCGTGTTGATCTATGAGCCTAATGCCGTATCGAAGGCGGAGCTCGATTCCCGCTGCCGTCAATACATTGAGCAGTGCGGTTCGTATCTGCACTGTCAGCTATCCTGTTATGTTGGAACACCTTCGCCTGTGGCTTCCTTACGGGAAGTCGTCGAGCTGCTTGGTAATCTGGAGCGCAGCAATTTGACCGATACGTGTACGGTCGTCCATGAGCAGGAGAAGGGACAGTTCAAACCTCCGTCAGGACCAGCAGCTTACCCACCGTTAGCAGATTGGGCGGTGCTCCTTGAATGCGGCAAGCGAACAGAGCTGTCTGCTCGAGTGGACGAGTTCTTCAATCAACTCGCGGAAGAGCAGGAAAGCGTCGATTACGCTTTTATCGTCTCCATTTATTTCGGCATTGTCCATACCGTGTTTCAAACATTCCAACGTAAATCGCTATCCGTTGATGCTGCGTTCCCGCATCGGGAATGGGAGGACAGCGGCCATGCACTAAAGTCACTGCAAGGATTGAAGAGCTGGGCGCATTCCGTCTGCTCGCAAGGTGCCGAATATGTTAGGCTGAACGGGAAAGATGTATCGAATATCGTTCGTAAGGTACAACAATATATAGAAGAACATTTGGAGGAGGACATGAGCCGAGAACAGCTGGCGGATTATGTGTTCCTGAATCCGGCTTATCTCTCCCGGCTGTTCCGCAAAGAAACGGGATCATCCATTACCGACTATACGACGGATCGGAGAATGGCGAAGGCGAAGGCGGAGCTGGAGAACAGCAACGTTCGAATCAGCGACATCGCGATCTCGGTCGGCTACAGCAATTTCTCTCATTTCTCCAAGTTATTCAAGAAAGCGACAGGATTAACACCGCAGGAATATCGCCGTTTAATCCACCATGTCGATTAACACAGTTCGCAAGTAAAGATGTCACAGGAACGTTAATGAGGTCACGATGCAGATAGAGCATCGTGGCCTTTTTCATTACAATGAGGAAGAAGAAACACAAGGAAGAAGTAACGAAGAGAATAGGAATGAAGCAGGAGGAAATTGGATGGCACTTAAGCGTAACATGCGCAAATACGGGATGTTCTACCTGATGTTGCTGCCTGGATTTTTGGTTCTTCTAGTTAACAATTACATCCCGATGCTGGGTGTCGTAATCGCATTCAAAGAAATGACCTACCCGCATGCGAACATCATCATGAACTTTATCGACAGTAAATGGGTAGGGTTCGAAAACTTCAAGTACTTGTTCAAAACAAGCGATGCTTGGATCATTACGAGAAACACCTTGCTCTATAACTCACTATTCATTGTACTCAACTTGATAATCCCTGTAGCCTTCGCCATTATGTTGAACGAGCTTCGCAACAAGTATCTTGCGCGGTTCCATCAATCCATCATATTCCTGCCGTACATCTTGTCTTGGGTTGTTGTTTCATACTTGGTATACGGTTTGCTGCATGACAAAAACGGTTTCGTAAATACGACGCTGCTTCCGTTCTTCGGCGTCGATCCCGTTCAATGGTACTTCAAAGTTCATGCATGGCCGTTTATCCTTCCAATCGTGAATACGATCAAAAACGTTGGTTATTACATGGTTCTCTACATGGCGGCTATCATCGGCATCGACGACGAGTATTACGAAGCGGCAACGATCGATGGCGCTGGCAAGTGGCAGCAGATTATGAAGATTACGCTTCCGCTGCTCATGCCAGTAATGATCATTATGACCTTGCTGCAAGTCGGACAGATATTCCGTGCGGACTTCGGACTATTCTACCAAGTACCTAAAGAGTCAGGCGTCTTGTTCCCGGTAACGAACGTAATCGATACGTATGTCTATCGTACCTTCCTTGCTATGGGCGATTCAGGGTTATCGTCGGCAGCAGGTTTGTATCAATCAACTGTATGCTTTATCCTCGTATTCCTAGCAAACTGGTTCGTCAGACGGATCGATAAAGAAAGCGCATTGTTTTAGATTAACGAAGGAGGCAACTCATGGAAGCAACAATGACGACCTCGACAGAAAAGGCACCGTCACGGCCGGTAAACTCCGTTTCGCCGGTCGGCGACTGGACAATAAAAATCATTTTCGGCTTGTATTCTCTAATGTGTCTCTTTCCACTGCTGCTGCTTGTAATGGTATCATTCTCCAACGAGCAGGATGTTGTGCGGGAAGGTTACAAGTTCATACCGATGCAGTTTGACCTTAGTGCCTACAAGTTCGTATTCGAGGACTGGCACAATGTATTGAAAGCATATGGAGTATCGATCTTCGTAACCGTTGTCGGCACGCTGCTAGGTCTAGTCATTATGGCGTTGTACGCTTACCCGATCAGCCGACCGGATTTTCCGCAACGCAAGTTTTTCACCTTCTTCGTATTCTTCACGATGCTGTTCAACGGCGGTCTTGTGCCGTGGTATCTCGTTTATGTAAGGATGCTGCATCTGAAAGATAATATCTGGGCACTGATTCTTCCGCTTCTCGTATCCGCGTTCTTCGTACTCATTATTCGTACATTCTTCTCAACGACGATTCCGGGTGCGGTAATCGAATCAGCGAAGATCGATGGAGCAGGGGAGATGCGAATTTTCTTCAAAATCGTACTGCCGTTGTCGCTCCCGGTACTTGCGTCGACAGCGTTATTCAGTACATTGAACTACTGGAATGATTGGTTCCTCTCTCTCGTGTTCATCACGAAGAATGAAAATATTAGCGTTCAATATTTGATGTACAAAACATTGACGAACATTCAATTCTTGATGAGCCACACCGATGCGATCAGCGTCATTGGCGGCGCAGCGAAATTCCCGAATGAGACGGTCCGGATGGCAATGGCTGTAGTAGGTATCGGCCCGATCATATTCGCATATCCGTTCTTCCAGAAATATTTCGTAAAGGGTTTGACAGTCGGCGCGGTGAAGGGTTAAGTTAACCAAATGCGTCATGAAGGCGGCGGAAGCCGTCGCCTTTCTACTCTTGGCTGTAATCGGTTACAATCCGATATAGCATATATATTAATTACCATTGGGAGGTCAAATGGAAATGGTTAAGGCGAAAAAGAGTGCATTACTGCTTATGGTACTCGCCCTCACGTCGTCAATGGCTTTGGCAGCATGCGGCAGCAAGGACGACGATAAGGAGACGAAAACAGAAACGACTCCAGCTGCGACGACTACAGATGACAGCACGAAAACAGACGACACGAAAGAAGCTGCTCCAGCTTCTGATCTGAAGCCATACAAACTGGTTATGGTGTATCCAGGTACAGCTCAACCAGACGAAGCTAAAGTCGAAGATGAAATTAACAAGTATCTGACGGACAAAATCAACGCGACGATCGACCTGCAGCCAATCGACTGGACTGCATGGGAAGACAAGGTCAACCTGATGATCGCTTCCCGTGATCCAGTAGACATTTTCTTCACGGCGCAATGGACTAAATACGCAGTTAACGTTTCGAAGAACGCATTCCTTGATCTTGCTCCGCTCCTGGACAAATACGGTCAAGACATTAAGACTGAACTTGATCCAGCTTATCTGGAAGGTTCGAAGATCAACGGCAAAAACTATGGCGTTCCTACGAACAAAGAGCTCGCAGCACAAGGCGGTATCGTGTACCGTAAAGACTGGGCGGATGAGCTGGGCATCGATATGAGCGCAGTGAAATCGATCCAAGACCTGGATGCTGTATTCGCGAAAGTTAAAGCTGCTAAACCAGAAGTTACGCCGCTGTACCTGCTCAAAGGCGAAAACTTCGACGCGCACTACTTCGGTAACTTCGATGCACTCGGCGATACGTCCATCCCAGGTATCATCTTGAAGGATTCGACGGAAACGACGGTTAAAGCTAGCTATGATACGCAGCGTTATGTTGACACGCTCAAAATCACGCGTGATTTCTTCAACAAAGGCTACATCAACAGCGACGCAGCAACGACGACGACGATGAATACGGACGCGCTGAAAGCTGGTAACGTATTCGCTATCACTTCGTCCCTGAAACCTGGTAAAGATGCTGAGCTTGCTGCATCCACGGGTCTGGTTGGCAAACTGGCTCAAATCGAGCTCAATGAGAAAACGGTTTCGACTTCGGAAACGTCCGGTTCGATGCTCGCGATCTCGACGACGTCGGGTGATCCAAATCGTGCAATGATGTTCATCAACCTGCTCCACACGGACAAATACCTGAACAACCTGCTCAACTTCGGTATCGAAGGCGACCACTTCAGCCGTGACGGCGAGATCATCACGCCGTCGGACAATGCGAAAAACTACTCGCCAGGCGCTGCTTGGATGTTCGGTAACCAATTCCTGAACTACGTCCTGAACTCCGAAGCTCCTGACAAATGGGATCAATTCAAGAAATTCAACGAAGGTCCTAAAGTTTCCCCAGGCCTCGGCTTCGTATTCGACAGCGAGCCTGTGAAAGCTGAAGTTAGTGCGATCGTTAACATCGACCGTCAATACCAAGTAGCTCTGGAAACGGGTTCGGTTGACGTGGATTCCGTTCTTGCCGAGTACAAGGACAAATTGATCAAAGCTGGCGTTGAGAAAGTTATTGCCGAGAAGCAAAAACAATTCGATGCATTCCTCGCTGCGAAGTAATTTTCGATTGGTTTAAGCAATCACTACGATTTCGGCGTTAACGTAACACGTATTTCCCCCCTCACCCAATTCTTGCGCTCTCCCGTTCGGGAGGGCGCCTTTTTTTTGCTTCTATTGATGCTTATATATAGTAGAGAACCGGGGGTCGGATATGCGCTCCGACTGAGGGTTGGAGACTGCCCCGACCTAGGTCTAGTCGCAAAAACAGCCGTGAGTCCGTTTTGGCAAAGAGCGAAACAACCTAGAATAAAGACATAAGGAACACGCAAGCAAAGAGAAACGAAGGTGGTGGAAAACGATATGAATAACCGGTCGGCAAAAGGTATCGCATTAATCGTTGTAGGTGGACTTATTGCGTTGCCCATTCTAGGAATTACGCTCGGATGGATCATCAAGCTGCTCTTCCCGCTCATCCTGATTGGTCTTGGCGTAGTAGGCTGGCGGAACAACAGCAAGATACTAGGCGGTCTGATGATTGCTTTCGGCGGTCTGATGATCATCGGCAAGTTCCACACATTGATCATGCTGGGAATTGCGATCGCACTGATCGCATTCGGTGTATCGCAATTCAACAAAAGAAGGTAATAGAAGGTACTGAGCTAGCCTAGATAGACAATGGATAGAATAGAAGGAGGCAGGAACCGATGAGCATTATTCGTAGAGTGCGTGACATCACAGCGGCAACATTGAACGAACGATTGGAGAAATCGGAAGATCCGGTTCGACTGATCGATCAGTTCCTCTGGTCAACTCGAGAAGAAATCATTCAATGCGAGAAGCTGTACCAGCAGTATAACGAACATAATCATCACTTGAAATCGCAATGGCTGCAAGCAGATCAACACAAGGAGAAGCGGGAGCAGCAAGCAATGACAGCCCTCAAGGCTGGCGAAGAGCATCTGGCTCGCATCGCTCTTCACGAGAAGCAATCGGCAGAAGAGCGCGCTAATCAATACCGCGAGCTCTACGAGCAATCGAGCAGCAATGTGGCTGAGCTTGAAGATCAACTCCGCGAGCTGCGGAGCGAGTACCAGACGGTGTATGACAAGCGTGAGTATTACGCGGCACGGATGGAATCTCTGAGACTGCAGCAGCGTATGAATGCAAGATACGGCGTGCAAGGACAAGAGCCAGGCTCCATGTTCCGCCGCTTGGAGGATCGCATCAGCGATATGGAGCTGGAAGCAAAGAGCTTGCGTGAAATTCGCAGATTCGGAGCGGAAGTGCTGCACGAAGCCGGCAGCCGCGTGCAATCGGTTGTTGAGCGCGAACTTGAGTTGTTGAAACGCAAGCTTGAAAAAGAAGGGTGGTCGTCCTCGTCATGAGTAAAGTATATCGATCCAGTCGAGATAAGAAACTGTTCGGTTTGTGCGGCGGTTTAGCCGAAGCAATGGGAGTGGATGCAACGCTAATTCGTATTCTGCTCATCGTGCTCGCCGTATTCTCCGGCGGTACCGTTATCCCGATCTACATTCTGGCAGCATTCGTTGTTCCGAAGGCGCCATACTATGGCGGTTTCAACGGCCCAGGCGGCTATGGACACGGTCACAACGGTCCTTACTATGACCATGGTTATGGTCACCAACAGCATCAAGGCTACAATAATGGCTATAATAACCCGCCATACGGCGGATCGAATCCGAACAATGGCCCTTACGGCAATCCATCCGGTAACCGTCAATACGGCGCCGGCAATAATGCAAGCCAATTCGATTCGATGATGGAAGATCTGGAGCGCAAGGCGCTTCGCAAGGAAGTTGAAGAACTGAAAGCCAAACTAGCGAAATATGAGAAGGGAGATTTTTAATATGGGAATCTTTAAACGTATGAAAGACTTGACGAAGGCATCGGTGCATGAGCTGCTTGATAAAGTAGAAGATCCAGTTATTATGCTGAATCAATACCTCCGCGATATGGAGGAAGAAATTCGCCAAGCAGAAGTGACGGTTGCGAAACAGTTGACGAACGAGCGCCGCATGAAGCAGCGTCTGGAAGAAGCAGCACGCACAGCAGCAACGCTGGAGCCGAAAGCCGAAGCAGCACTGCGTGCAGGCTACGAAGATCAAGCTCGCAAGCTGCTCGAAGAGAAAATCGTCCTCGAACAAAAAGTTACGGAATACACAGAGCTTCATGCGCAAGCAAAAGCGCAAGCTGACGATCTCATGCAGCAGCTGCACGGCATGAAGGATGAGTTCTACCAACTTCGCAACAAGCGCAACGAGCTTGCAGCACGCGCTCAGCTGGCGAAAGCGAAGAAACAGCTCTCCCAGCTGTCCGCAACGCAAAACTCGATTACGAGCGGCGGCGCATCCCGCGGCTTCAACCGGATGGAAGAGAAGATCATTCAGATGGAAGCGGAAGCTGACGTGCTCCGTACACCATACTCTGCATACAACAGCGCACCAGTCGTATCGACCATCGATCTGGAGAAACGCGGCAGAGTAGAAGAGCAGCTGGAAGCTCTGAAGAAAAAACTGAACAGCAGCGCAGAGTAATACAGCAGCTGCATGATGGAAATGGGCGGACCGCCATAAGCGGCCGCCCTTCTTGGGCGAGAAGGGTATTAGGCGCGTCACAGATCGTGTCTTTCAATTGATCTGGAATAGGTCTACAATTATGGATAGAACACTCGCGACGCAATTGGCGGGATAAGGAGCACGTGGTTCATGTCTGTCAAAAAGAACGAGCTGCAATCGAAAGCAGCCAAGCGAAAAAGCCAGGTTGCAGAAACGATTATATGGCTGTTGATTGTCATCGGACTGCTGCTAATTGTGCTTCACAGCATCGGATACATAGAAGTGTTCACGCTGCAAAGCCGGGGGGCCATTATAGCGCTCGCCATCATTGCTGCGGCACTGGCTGCTGCGGCGTTAAACAGCTATCTGCAGGGCATACGTCTCAAGGAGGCGCTGCAGCGTCTCGCGGATCGTCAGTATCGCCGTCCACGGGTTACGATTGACCACGAGGAGGATGAGGTCAATGGTGCGGGCAGCGAGGAAAGCGATGAGGTATGGGAAGAGAAGCTGAAGTTCTCGGCTGTTATTGAGGAGCGTCAGCGGCTTGCACGCGAGCTTCATGATGCGGTCAGTCAGCAGCTGTTCGCCATATCGATGACAGCAACCGCCGTCGGTCGGACGATCGAGAAGGATTGGGAGCGGGCGAAACGGCAGGTTGAGCTAATTGAAGAGATGGCGGCTGTCGCGCAATCCGAGATGCGTGCGCTGCTGCTTCATCTACGGCCTGTCCATCTGGACGGCAAAAACTTAGGCGAAGCGCTGCAGTCGCTCGTCCATGAACTCCAGCAGAAGACATCGATGTCGATCACGATGAAGGTAGACGGCGAGATGACGCTCGATACGCAGTCGGAGGATCATCTGTTCCGCATTGCGCAGGAGGCGATCTCGAATACGCTCCGCCACTCCAAGGCGCAGTCGATGTCTATTCATCTGAGCGGCTTCGGCAGGCAGGTCAGACTTACTTTTGTCGACGATGGGGTAGGGTTCGAGGTTGAAGAGCGTAAGCATTCTTCTTATGGCTTGCTGACGATGGAGGAGCGGGTGCTGGAGATGGGCGGATCGCTTGACATCGAGAGCAAGACAGGGGCAGGCACGAAGATCGATATATGGGTTCCAGCGCGAACGGCGGAATAAGGGAGGAGCAAGGGCGATGGATAAGGTCAGTCACAGTAATGAGACGGAGATTGGACATTCGATAAAGGTGCTGCTGGTCGATGATCATGAGATGGTTCGAATCGGCTTGGCAGCCGTTCTAGATACGGAGGATGGCATTGAAGTTGTGGGAGAGGCAAGCAACGGCTATGACGGTATCCGGCTTGCACAAGCTTATTCGCCTGATGTCGTACTCATGGACCTTGTCATGGATGGCATGGACGGCGTTGAGACGACGCGCAAAATATTAGAGCTCTATCCGGACTGCAAAGTCATTGTGCTGACCAGCTATCTGGATGACAGCAAGATGTATCCGGTAATTGAAGCGGGGGCGTTCAGCTACCTGCTCAAAACTTCGCGTGCGGGCGAAATCGCGGATGCGATTCGTGCGGCTGCGCGCGGGCAATCGGTGCTTGAGTCGCAGGTGGCTGCGAAGATGATGAACCGATTCCGGCAGCCTCAGCAATCGGCGGCGAAGCTGCACGAGCAGTTGACCGATCGCGAGATGGAAGTGCTGAAGCTCGTAGCGACAGGCAAGTCGAATCAGGAAATCGCCGACGAGCTGTTCATCGGGATTAAGACGGTTAAGTTCCATGTTACGAATATTTTCTCCAAATTGAATGTAGACGATCGTACGCAGGCTGCTATCTATGCGCATAAGCATGGTTTAGCGGAATAAGCGGTAACGGTCCGTTCTAGTTGTACGCGAAGCGGCGCCGGCAGACGAATATCGTCTTGCCGGCTTTTTTCAATCTCTGATACAATAGTAATAAATGGATATTTAATCGAGTGAAGCAGCGAGTGCTGCTAGCCTTGCCGGTGAATGAGCAGACTGAGTGAGTGAATCATCGTACTGTATGAACGAAGCCGAGTATGCGGGGAATAGCTGTAACCGATGCTGCCCAGCATTCGCGACAGCAGCTGTGGCTCGATAAGCATGCTCGCCGTAGTGCGTTCTATCTGCTTAATGACCTTCTGAACAGCGGCCGCTGGACCATGGATATCGAATAAGTTGGACGAGGCACTCTCGAACGAGCTGGTCAAGACCTGTTTCCAGGATTGACGCAGGCTGGGATATTCGTCGAACAAGCGAAGCGTGGCATCGAATTCGCGATGGAAGGCAGCGGTAAGAGAAGCTTCGACTTGAGGGTTGTGTTTACGCCTGTGCTGCAGCGGGGCGAGTCCCTGTGCGATCGTTCCGTTCAATTCGGACAGCTGACTAATAAGCGCAGTGATCGCTTGAGCAGCTTCTGAAGCAGCTCTGCGTTCGTCCTGCTTGTCCGCTCCCGCATGCAGCAAGGCGTCGTGTTCTTCTTGAAGCTTATAGTCCACGTACGGTCTGCTGCGCGTAACGCGGGCAACAGCGGTTGGAATCGGTTTACGTTGAAGTGGGTCCATTCTCATCTGCATCACCTCCTAATGCTTACGATAACGGATTCACCGTGCGGAAGTTGGCGATTGGTGTCGGCGGGCGCGGAGCGTTAGCTGCGCGCGCCGCTCGTGCAGAATGGAGAGACCGTGACCTGACATCATCCATGCAGGCTGCTGTATTAAAGTGCGTGTTCAAAAGTACGAAAGGGGACTTTTTGAACTTCCTCTTAAAGTAGCAGGAATAGAAAGGCGATCGTTGCCAGATCAATTGCGAATGCCGTACCCCATGGATTGTAATAGCCGTAATCATTGCCATAGCCATACGCTTGGGTCTGAACCTTCGGCTGTTCCTCTTGCGTTTGAGCCGTCTGCTTCTTATTCTTCTTGTTCTGCTTCTTCGGCTGTTCCGCGTTGTCTGGCGTGGAAGTGTAATGATTCAGAACGGCATGCTGACCTGCATTCGGCGAACCCATTGGGCCATTCAATGTCACGCGGCCGCTGCGGCAGTGAGACAGCACGCCAACATGCCGTCTGCCGTCGTGCGTCACGATACATACCGGCAGTCCGCAGAAGCGGGATATATGATCCTCATGTAATGGGAAAATCGGTTCCATACTCGTTATGCACCTCCTAGTTCTACGCCCATCTTATGCAGGTAAGGGCATATATGCATGGTCAATTACCCAGATTGACTAAGCTCTGGCCCGCCCAATTCCTTAAGGGGTTGATCCATTGATGAGCAAGCAGGCAGCTGTGCGGCGAACACGAAAAGGGCTAATGCCCGTTATTATTGCTGCAGCCGTATTAATTGGCGGAGCTGCTGTTGCAACGCAGCAGCAGGGGAAGGGAACGGCTCGAGGTTCCGCTGCACCAGATCTCCAGTATGTATGGTCACTTGCGGATACGATCCCCACAGCGGATTCAGCGGGAGAGGATCGGCATTGGCTGCTTCGATACGACGTGAGTGGAATGCGGAGCGGACAAGCACTTCGAGCTGCGGGCATTCTTGGCCTGCATAAATCGGAAGCCGAAGCCGCGGCCAGCGGAGAAGCCGGGGGAGACATCTATGCAGGAACCATCGATACGTCCGAAGCAGGCTCTGCTGCGATGGAAGCAACGGATGCACACGATGGTATAGCTGTTGAGGTGTCGATGCTGATCCATACCGATGACAGCAGCACCGATTCGGTCATTATCGTTAAGCCGACTACAACCGTAGAAGCGGACAGTCTAGTGTATGCGGCCGATAAGATCGAGCAGGCTGTGCATGAGGCAGGCGGGAAGTATGCGTACAGCTTCCGCGTTAGCGGAACGGCAGCACCGGGCGTTACTGTAGAAGAGGTGAAGTCGCTCAAACAGCTGTTTACCGACGTGATTGCGAAATCAGACGCCGAATTGGTCGAGAACTATGAGGATGCCGAAGGCTTGACGATCAGCGAGTCGAGGTATTCGCCGCATATCGAGCGGTTTATGAAGACAAGCGGCAAGAAGTCCAACCTGCAGTTAACCGCGCATCAAGACAGCGAATCGACAGCAATAGACTGGGTCATTGGAGTACCTGTAATAACCGGCGATTATGCAGAGGCCGACTAATTCAGACAGGTTTACTTTCCGACTTTAATTAGATTGATTACCTTTACTTAGGTGGACAATCAGTTTTTTTTATGGGTTGTTGAATGGCGCAATAAGGATGAATATGCTACACTACAATACATGATAGACGTATAGAATAGAGAAAATTGCTAAGGGAAGAATGAGGAACATGACGACTACTGTAAAATTGGAGCAACAAGCCGCCGAAGGTGCGGTCTTCTATCTGTTCGGCGCAACAGGCGACCTTGCAAAGCGCAAGCTGTTCCCTGCGCTGTTCAGCTTATATAAAGAAGGCAAGCTTGCAGAGAACTTTGCTGTTGTCGGTCTTGCCCGTCGTCCTCGTACGGACGATCAATTCCGCTCGGATGTTTATGAGTCCATCGTTGAGTTCTGCCGCTATAAAGCGGACGATGCAGCGCTCTGGAATCAATTCGCTGAGCACTTCACCTACATGTCACTCGATATTAACAATGTGGACGGATTCCGCGAGCTGAACAAGCGTTCGCTTGAGCTGGACCAGAAATTCAATATTCCAGGCAACCGCCTGTTCTACCTGGCGCTTGCACCAGAACTGTTCGGACCTGTATCTTTCAATCTGCGCGATGGCGGATTGCTGGAGTCGGACGGTTGGAAGCGTCTCGTCATCGAGAAGCCATTCGGTTACGATCTTGAAACGGCTCGCAAGCTGAACGGACAACTGAGCCAAGTGTTCAAGGAAGAAGAAATTTACCGCATCGACCACTACCTCGGCAAAGAGATGGTTCAGAACATCGAAGCGATTCGCTTCGCGAACGCGTTCTTCGAGCCGCTCTGGAACAACAAGCATATTGCGAACATCCAGATCTCGCTTGCTGAGACGGTTGGCGTAGAAGACCGCGGCGGTTACTATGACAAGTCCGGCGCACTTCGCGACATGATGCAGAACCATATGCTCCAGATGCTGACGATTATCGCAATGGAGCCGCCAAGTCGTCTGCAGCCTGAAGATATTCGGGATGAGAAGGTTAAAGTGCTTCGTTCCCTTCGTACTTTCAAGAACGGCGAAGAGGTTCGTGCGAACGTCATTCGCGGTCAATACTCCGAAGGTTCGCTCGGCTCGAAAGCGTTGACGGGCTACCGTCAAGAGGACTCCGTTAATCCGGAATCGGTAACGGAAACGTATTTCGGCGCACGCGTTCACGTGGATAACTTCCGCTGGGCAGGCGTACCGTTCTATATCCGTACAGGCAAGCGCCTGCCGGTGAAGACGACGGAAGTCGTCATCGAATTCAAGAACGTGCCGGAGAACGTCCTGTTCCGTGCGGGCGAACAAGTGAATCCGAACCTGCTCGTTATTCGCGTTAACCCGATGGAAGGCATCTACATTAAATTCAATGCGAAGCGTCCAGGCAATGACAATAACCTTCAGCCGGTTGCGATGGAATTCTGCCAATCGTGCCAGATCGGCATCAATACGCCAGAAGCTTATGAACGCCTCATCTTCGATGCGGCTCGCGGCGAATCGACGCGCTTCACGCGTTGGGACGAAGTATCGCAAGCATGGGCGTTCGTTGATGATATCGCGAAGGCTTGGAAAGAGACGGATTCGGATCTTGCCTTCTATCCAGCAGGCTCTTGGGGACCAGAAGCAATGGATCAAATTCTTGCGCAAGACGGCTTCCACTGGTGGCCGGTGAATGGTCAAGATGAGGATAACGTCATCTGGATCTCGGGCAGCCGTAAGTAAGTTATTATCATCCAATTAGAGTGGTCGTAATACGGCCGGTCGACGAAGCAAGTTTATCGTCGGCCGGCCTTCGGACTGTTTCAGAACAACATCATGTGCTGTCTGCATAAGCGGCTGGCGGCTGAGAGGGCGACGAGACTTGTTCAAAATTTATGATATATCGATGACCGTTCATGAAGGCATGCAGGTGTGGAATAATGAGGGCAGCAAGCAGCCGATTATGACGAATGTGTCCAACTTCGATGATGGCGAAGCATATGAGTCTCAGCTTACGATGAACCTTCATACAGGGACGCATGTCGATGCGCCGCTGCATATGTTGAAGGACGGCGCGACGATCGAATCGATCGGACTGGAAGAACTCGTCGGCCAGGCGCGCGTGTTGGATTTGACGCATGTGACGGACTCCGTCTCGAGAGCGGATCTGGAGCGCTTCGCCATCCAGAAGGGCGAATGGATTCTGCTCAAGACGCGCAACTCCATGAATGAGAGCATGACATTCGATAGTCAGTTCGTTTATGTGAATGAAGATGCAGCACGATATTTGATCGAATGCGGCATTCGCGGCATCGGTGTCGATGGGCTAGGCATTGAGCGCTCTCAGCAGGAATACCCGACGCATCGGCAAATATTCCGCAGCAACATCGTAATCGTAGAAGGTCTGCGATTGAAGCATGTTCATCCCGGCAATTATTTTCTCGTGGTCGCTCCGCTGAAGTTGACGGGCGTAGAAGCGGCACCGGCAAGGGCTATTCTGATCGGCGGGATATAGATAGAAGGCTGGCATCTTGTATCATGGTCTCAATCGTCTCTTGATGCACCGCCTCGTGCATAGCCTATAGAAGAATCGAAAGGAAGTCATTATGAGCGTATCGTTAAAGGATGAAATCAAGCAAGAAGTCGAGAAGCGGCGCACATTCGCCATTATTGCGCACCCGGACGCCGGTAAAACGACGTTGACCGAAAAGCTGCTCCTGTTCGGTGGAGCTATTCGTGAAGCGGGTTCGGTAAAAGCGCGCAAAGCAAGCCGCCATGCGACATCGGACTGGATGGAGATCGAGAAGCAGCGCGGTATCTCCGTTACGTCCTCGGTTATGCAATTTGATTACAACGGGCATCGGGTTAATATATTGGACACGCCTGGTCACCAAGACTTCAGTGAAGACACGTATCGGACATTGACCGCTGCGGACTGCGCCGTGATGCTTATCGACGTTGCGAAGGGCGTCGAGCCGCAGACGATCAAGCTGTTCCAAGTGTGCAGCCAGCGCGGCATTCCGATCTTCACGTTCATCAACAAGCTGGACCGCGAAGGCAAAAACCCATTCGATCTGATGGAAGAGCTGGAGCGCGTGCTTGGCATTCGTTCGGTTCCGATGAACTGGCCGATCGGCATGGGGCGTGACCTATGCGGCGTTTATGATCGGATGAAGAACCAAGTCGAGCTGTTTAACGGCAAAGATCATTCGACGATCGAGGTCCGTAAGGTTGATGATTACAACGATTCCATCATCCGTGAGATGGCTGGCGATTTCTTAACCGATCAATTGATCTCCGATCTTGAACTGCTCGATGTTGCAGGCGATCAGTTTGATCTTGAGAAAGTTAGCCGCGGCGAACTGACGCCTGTCTTCTTCGGCAGCGCGGTCAACAACTTCGGCGTTCAGACATTCTTGGAGAATTTCTTGCAGCTTGCACCGAAGCCAACGCCGCGTAAGAGCGAAGATGGGATCATCGAGCCAACGAGCGAGAAGTTCACGGGTTATGTGTTCAAAATTCAAGCGAACATGAATCCTGCTCACCGCGACCGGATCGCATTCCTGCGTATCTGCTCCGGCCGTTTCGACCGCGGGATGTCCGTTAAGCATGTTCGTGCAGGCAAGGACATTAAGCTGTCCCAGCCGCAGCAATTCCTTGCGCAGGACCGCGACATTGTCGAGTCGGCGTATCCGGGCGATATTATCGGTCTGTTTGACCCAGGTATCTTCCGCATCGGCGATTCGTTGTCGCAAGGCGGCAACGTGGTATTCAATGAGCTTCCAACGTTCTCGCCGGAGATCTTTGCTAAGGTAACGATTAAGAACGCACTGAAGCAAAAGCAATACCAGAAGGGCATCGATCAGCTGACGGAGGAAGGTACGATCCAAGTATTCCGCACGACAAGCTTCGACGATACGATTCTCGGCGTTGTCGGTCAGCTGCAGTTCGAAGTGTTCGAATATCGGATGCGTGCCGAATATGGCGTTGAAGTTCAGCTTCAGCGGATGACGTATCAATTCGCACGCTGGATTATCGATGACAACATCGACCCTTCGAAATTCCGCATCAACTCGGCGCTTGTGAAAGACAAGAAGGACAATTATGTCGTTCTGTTCGAGAATGAGTATGCGATGCGTACGGCAATGGAGAAGAACCCGACGGCGAAGTTCTTGGAGATGGCTCCTTAAGCGAACTGGGCCAATTGTATGCACTTATAAAGTCTGTCATCCAAATGGGATGACAGACTTTTTTTGTTGAAAGTATGCTATAGCAGGTTGACATGAAGACGTTCTCATGACAAAATGTACGCGTGTACATTTTCTGTACGAAGGAGTTCACAAAGTAAATATGTAAAGGGAGATTCGTTGTGAGACAACAAGTGGCGAAGCTGGCCGGTGTGTCGGAGGCGACGGTGTCCCGTGTTCTTAACGGCGTAGGACCGGTCAAGGAAGCGACGAAGCAGCGTGTGCTCGCGGCTGCGGCAGAGCTCGGGTATGTACCGAATGCGCTTGCGCAGCAGTTCGCGCGGAAGAAGAGCGGCAACCTCGGCGTCGTGCTGCCTCATATGGCGAAGGTATCGTTGTTCTCGACTTATTATTTCTCGGAGATGCTCAGCGGGATCGGCTCGGAGGTACAAGCTGCCGGCAATGATCTGCTGCTGCTGTTCCGGGAAGCGGATCAGCCGCGCAATTATGCGGCGCTGTTCCAGTCGCAGAAGATTGATGCGCTTATCGTCTTGGGGGCGACAGATATGCCGCAGGATCGCAGTGCATTAGAGGAATTGGCGAAGGACGGTTATCCTTTCTGCGTATTGAATCAACGGTATAGCCAACGTGGCGGGGATTCGTCCTTCTTAACCGTTGATGCGGACCATTGGTCTGGAAGTCAGGATGCAGTCCGGCATCTGATCGACATCGGCTGCAGCCGAATTGCTTTCATTAACGGTCCCGAGCAATACTCGAACAGCATTGACCGCCGTGAAGGCTATCTGAGCGTGCTGGCGGCGTCTGGTCTTCCGATTGAGCAGCAGCTGATGCTCACAGGCAACTACAGCCGCAAGAGCGGCTATGAGCTGGCGGACCAGCTCGCAGAGCTGATCGCATCGGGGCGGGCGGATTCGATATTCGCAGCGAATGACCGGATGGCGATCGGAGCGATGCAGGGGCTGCGCGAGCATGGGCTGGAAGCTGGCCGGGACTACGCTTTATGCGGCTACGACGACGCGGATGCGGCTCGGATGGCGAGTCCGCAGCTGACGAGCGTGGCGGTTCCTTTTCAAGAGATGGGAAGGAAGGCTGCTTCTCTATTGTTGGGTAGTGGTATCGAAGGTGCAGATGCATCGCGTTCCGCCGTGCTGCCTGTTGAGCTCATCATAAGGGAGTCCACAGGCGTGCAGCAGCATAGGAGCAAACAACGGTGATAGAAGTGAAGCGCTCAACTAGGATGTGAACAGCGTATTGGGCTGCGGCCACAATTATTCGAATAGGGGCGATAGCAATGGCATTGGATCAAGTGCGGGTAGGTATGGTTGGCTATAAATTTATGGGTAAAGCACACAGTAATGCTTATCGAGCGGCGCCGATGTTCTTCCCTAACATTACGAAACCGGTTATGAAGGCCATCTGCGGACGTGATCCGCAAGGCGTCGAGCAGGCAAGAAGCCAATTCGGCTGGGAGTCGGTTGAGACGGATTGGCGCGAGCTCGTGAAGCGTGACGATATCGATATCGTGGACATTAACGCACCTAGCGATGCACATAAAGAAATCGCGCTTGCAGCAGCCGCAGCAGGGAAGCATCTCTTCTGCGAGAAGCCGCTTGCGCTGACGCTGGCAGATTCGCGCGAGATGCTGGAAGCAGCGGAGAAGGCGGGCGTGAAGCATATGGTCGGCTTCAACTACCGTTTCGCGCCGGCTGTTCAGCTCGCGAAGAAGCTTATCGAAGAAGGCCGTCTGGGCCAGATCTATCACTTCCGCGCATGGTTCTTGCAGGATTGGATCATTGATCCGTCATTCCCGCTCGTATGGCGCTTGCAGAAGGAGATTGCAGGCTCCGGCTCGCATGGCGACCTTGGCGCTCACTTGATTGACATGGCGCGCTTCTTGGTGGGCGAGTTCAGCGAAGTGATCGGCATGAGCGAGACGTTCGTCAAGCAGCGTCCGATGCCGTCCGCGATGACGGGACTTAGCGCGAAGGGCGATGCGGATGCTCCGCTCGGCGACGTTACGGTCGACGATGCGACGCTGTTCATGACGCGCTTCGAGAACGGTGCGCTGGGCAGCTTCGAGGCGACGCGCTTCGCAGCGGGTCATCGCTGCACGAACTCGTTCGAGATCAACGGCAGCAAGGGCAGCGTGAAGTTCGACTTCGAGCGTCTGAACGAGCTGCAGGTTTATTTTACAGACGATGCGCCTGATGTACAGGGCTTCCGTCGCGTGCTTGCAACGGATGCAGCGCACGCTTATATGGACGCTTGGTGGCCGGCAGGACATACGATCGGCTATGAGCATACGTTCACGCATGAGGTTGTGGAGCTGATGCAGGCACTGTCGGAAGACCGTCAGCCGGTGCCGAACTTCGTAGACGGCGTCAAATGCCAAGAGGTGCTGGAAGCGGTCGAGCGTTCGATCGAGCAGCGCCGTTGGGTATCAATCGAAGAGATGTAAAGCAGAGTGACTTTGAACTCCGTTCAAAGATCCTGATGTGAGGAGATAGACAACCAATGAGAAAAGCACTGATCGTATGGGGCGGCTGGGATGGACATCAGCCGAAGGAAGTTGGAGAGATTTTCGCTGATATTCTGCGCAAGGAATCGTTCGAGGTTATCGTCTCGGATACGCTGGACAGCTACGCAGACGAGGAGCTTATGAAATCGCTCGACCTGATCGTTCCGGTATGGACGATGGGCAAGATTGAACAAAACCAACTGAAGCCGCTGCTTGAAGCGGTTGAGAATGGCTGCGGCATTGCCGGCTGCCATGGCGGCATGGGCGACTCGTTCCGCAACGAGGTGGAGTATCAATACATGGTCGGCGGTCAATGGGTGGCGCATCCCGGCAACGACGGCGTGAACTATACGGTGGAGATGTCGATTCCAGGCGATCCGCTGACGGAAGGCATCGGCGACTTCGACGTATGCTCCGAGAAGTACTATATGCATGTAGACCCAGCGGTCAAAGTACACGCAACGACGAGCTTCGGCGAAGTGAAGATGCCGGTCGTGTGGACGAAGAAGTGGGGACAAGGCAACGTGTATTACAACTCGCTTGGTCACCAAGCGAACATCGTAGAGATGCCGCAGACGATGGAACTGATGCGCCGCGGCTTCCTGTGGGCAGCACGTCCAGAACAAGGCTAAAGCCAGGGATCGTACGAGGTGTACGAGGAGAGAGGAGAGCTTTCGAATGACACGAGCACGGATAGGCATTATCGGTTGCGGCAATATTAGCGATATCTATCTTAAAAATTTAACGGCTTCCGACAAGGTTGAGGTCATCGCCGTTGCGGATGCAGACTTGTCCCGCGCTCGAATGCGGGCGGAACAATACAGCCTGCCGCATGCATACTCCGTCGAGGAGCTGCTGGCCGATCCGAACGTCGATATCGTCGTCAACCTGACGATTCCGAAGGCGCATGCGGAGATTAGTCTTCGCGCACTGGAAGCGGGCAAGCATGTATACGGCGAGAAGCCGCTTGCCGTAACGCTTGAAGAAGGCGCTCGCGTGCTCGAGGTTGCGAAGGCCAAAGGACTGCGGGTCGCATGCGCGCCAGAGACGTTCCTGGGCGGCGGCATTCAGTCCTGTCGCAAGCTGATCGATGATGGTGCAATTGGCACACCAGTCGCAGCTACGGGATTCATGATGGGCGGCGGACATGAGAGCTGGCATCCGGATCCGGGCTTCTATTATGAGGTAGGCGGCGGTCCGATGTACGATATGGGACCTTACTACCTGACCGCATTCGTCACCCTTCTGGGGCCAATCCGCCGTGTTACGGGCTCCGCTGTCATCACGCATGAAGAACGCACGATCAAGAGCGAGCCGAAGCGAGGACAGAAGATTCGCGTAGAGACGCCAACGCATATTGCCGGTGTTATCGACTTCGCTTCCGGCGCAGTGGGCACACTGATCACGAGCTTCGATATTCCAGCTGGAGCAGGCCTGCCGCCGATCGAAATCTATGGTACGGCAGGAACGCTGCGCGTACCGGATCCGAACAACTTCGGCGGAGAGATACAGCTGCGCAGAGCAGGCTCAAGAGAGTGGGAGACGATGCCGCTGACGCATGAACTGACGAATAACAATCGTGGTATTGGCGTCATTGACATGGCTGAGGCGATTGCAGAAGGTCGGCCGCACCGCGCAAACGGTGAAATGGCTTACCATGTGCTTGAAGCGATGCACGGCTTCCATATCGCTTCGCAGCAGGATCGTCATTACCAAATGGCAAGCTCTTGCGAACAGCCGGCCGCTATGAAGGAACAGGCATAGTTCGCTTCGCTGCTGAGTTGATAGCTTAGCGTCTGCTGCTCGATCTTGGTCTGTTTGTTTTGCGTATCTCGAAATCTTGCGTTTTATCTTCGGTGGTATCGGGCTGTGATGCTTTTTCTTTACGTGCTTTGAGCAGTGCGTATAAGGCAAGTGCATCCGCAGCGATAACAAGAACAGCAGCCCAGATTGCGATGTCTTCTGAGGACGGCTCAGTATCAACAACGTTAGTGTCTTCTACAAGTGCCATTGGAATTACCCCTTCTCGTTGCTCAAATACCGGATGATAGTAGCCTATGCGCGGAGATCCCGTTTCGCATGGGCGGTTGATGACTTTGCGTCATTACCGCATCCGGATGAGCTCGTTGAAGGGGTAATTGTTCGTTCTAATCCTTGTTAGGAATGTCCGAGGCCGGAATCAGTTGAATCGCTTGCATGCAGGTGGCGGTGCAGATTGTCGACCATGCTGGATTGCTCGGTTGCCGAGCTGTCCTGCCAGATCATTTCAAACAAAACCCCTAGTCCAGGCAGCGCCCGCTCATCCGAACCTATAGAATCTTGAATAATGTCGCTAAGTTCCTCGTTCGATTTATCCTTCACTCGCATAACGATCGCCTGTCGCAAATCGATTGTATTCAAGCCGCATACCTCCCATTGACGTTAGACGCGTATTCATTATGTCCGATGCACACACAATACACACGAGGGGACATGTGGCAGTTGCGGGATGTGCGGGTTCATATTGGTTGATCACTTTGTACTCAATGCTCCTGCGGTCCTTGAGGAAAGCCGCACTTGTATATGTTATAATTGCTCTGGAACAAGACTGGGGGAATGGTTATGGCGAAGAAGCAATATGCCGTCATCGGAATGGGACGTTTCGGCTCGAGTGTAGCGGCTACATTATCGAACCTCGGCTTTGACGTGCTCGCAATCGATTCCAGTGAACAACGTATACAGGAAGCATCGCATTTTGTCACACATGCTGTCTCCGCAGATAGTACCGATGAAGAAGCGCTTCGAGCGCTTGGCATTCGGAACTTCGATGTCGTTGTCGTCGCGATCGGACAAGACATCCAAGCCAGCATCCTGACCACGCTTATTCTTAAAGATCTTGGCGTGCCAAGACTTATTGTTAAGGCTCAGACCGAGCTGCACGGCAAAGTGTTGAGCAAAATCGGTGCAGACAAGGTTGTCTACCCTGAGCGGGATATGGGTATGCGTGTTGCGCATCACCTCATCTCGCCGAACATTGTGGATTTCATCGAGCTGTCGGAGGACTACAGCATTCTTGAACTGCATGCGCCATCACAGATGGTGGGCAGAAACTTGAAGCAGCTGGATATTCGGCCCAAGTTCCGTTGCAATGTAATGGCGATCAAGAGCAATGGGCAGATGAACATTTCGCCGCTTGCAGAGGACGTCATTCATTCGGAGGATGTGCTTGTTATTGTAGGCAAGAACGACGATCTTGCGAGTCTGGAACGAGCGTATTTCGATGGGCGATAGGATGGGAATCACGTCGCAGTGGTTGATCGTTCATGCAATCATTTATGTCAAATAGAGTAAGTTACTATTGGGTTCGTTTTGAAAAGAGGGTTTCGAGTTGTTTGATGTGATGTCAGTGCAGAACGCCCGAGCGAAGAGCTGGGCAGCCCTATTGGACAAGAAGCACCGTGACCGCTCAGGCCGGTTCATTGTCGAGGGCATTCATCTCGTGCAAGAAGCGCTTCGCTGCGGAGCTGAGATAGAGGCCGTCGTCTACGACGGCGAACGAGGATTGCCCGCGGAGTTGGATCGCGAGCCGGCGCTTGCCGATCAGCACGAGCTGCTCGTAAGCGCATCGCAGGCTGTCATGGCGAAGTGCACGGGGACGGATTCGCCTCCGCCCGTATTCGCAATCGTGATCAAGCCTGTCGTGAACGAAGAGGCGCTATTCCGCGACCGATCGCTCGTCGTCGTCTTGGACGGCGTGCGCGATCCAGGCAATGCGGGAACGATCATCCGCAGCGCGGATGCCGTTGGTGCGGACGCGGTCGTGCTGGGACGCGGTTGCGTGGATCTATACAATCCGAAGACGGTACGTTCGACGATGGGATCGTTGTTCCATCTGCCGGTGGTCGAGGCAGATCTGGCTAAGCTGCTGCCGCAGGCGAAGGAGCGGGGAATCCGCATAGCGGCGACGAGTTTGCAGTCGGCCGTCAGCTGCTTCGACTGCGACTGGACAGACTCGACGTGGCTGGTGCTCGGCAGCGAGTCGGACGGCGTCTCGGCAGACGCGTTGGCGCTGGCTGACCAGTCGGTTATTATTCCGATCCGCGGTCAGGCGGAGTCGCTGAACGTGGCGATGGCGGGCACGGTTATTTTGTATGAGGCGCTGAGGCAGCGGGAGCGGGCTGGGAAATAAGGGGTAGTAGGCAGCTTTCCTAACATAGCGTAGCGAGACCTTATAAAACAATAAGCCGGACATCCAACAAGGATGTCCGGCTTTGTTTGTTCTGAGCGATACAAGTGATCAGAAGTAACGTCGGAAGAGTTGAATTGCCTCTCTAGCGTCACAGGACGATACCGGATAATAAATGCATAAAATTGCCATTATTTAGCCATCATTATGCATGATAGGATACTACACATGACCTGTCGATTGGCGATAAACAGGTATTGTCTTGACATGCGTTACCTGTGGCGGCCGATCGGGATTTTCCATTCTCGATAGAAGCATCTCTGCTGCCAAGTAGCCCATTTCGGATCGGTGGATATGGACAGTCGTTAAGTGGGGCTCCACGATCTGCGACTCTGTGGCATTATCGAATCCGCAAACCATAACCTCTTCAGGTACTCGTACATTTAAATCCTTCAAGATACGAATCACGTGAATAGCAATAAAATCATTGGCGCATATGAATGCGGACGGCAGTTCCTTCATACCGGAGAGGCGCTGTTTGAGCCACTGATAGTCCGCAACATAGCGGTCCTCTTCGAGGATGCAAAACGATTCATCGAGATCGATCCGTGAGGTAGACAGTGCTTTGTTGAAACCATCCCAACGTTCGTTAAAGCTCATGCAATGGTTGAAATCGCCGATAAACCCGAACGTCGTAATTCCCTCGTCAATCAACCTTCTCGTCATACTGAAGATGCTGTGTGCATTCTCCATGAGAAGGATATCAGATTTCATCTCAGTGAATGTTAGCGCTGCCGAAGCGTCAATAAACAAAGTCGGGATCTCAAGCGATGAAATAAACTCGGAATAGTTCTTATTAAACAATTCGATACAGACGATGCCATCCACTTTGCTTTTGTCGAAATTGACAGGTAGAGCTAACGAATTAATTTCATTTTCACGAACCATGTGAATGGACAAATTAAAGCCCTCGGAACTGATTTTTTGTTCGAGACCGCTTAGCAATGATGTACCAAAATGCGAATTGTTCGGCATATTTGCTGTAAGCAGAGCAATATTGCCTGATTTCTTGGCAGCAGTAACCTCTTGTTCGAAAAAGGCGAACTGCTTGTAATTCATCTCGATCGCTTTCTGAATCACTTTATTACGTGTTTCATCCGGGATGGAATAATGGTTATTCAGCGCCTTGGATATGGTGTTTCTTGAGAGCCCTAAAGAATCGGCTATATCTTGAATGGTCACTTTTGTTTTGCTCAACGATATTGACTCCTTTGGCGAAGATATTGCAGCTCGACTATGTTCATCGTAGTATAACTCAACAAAATAATCAACATGGATGTTACAAATGAACATTTGTGTAAACCTGTTGAATCTGAAATGAATGACAAATATCTCCTTGTAAAAAGTAAACAAATGAACAAATCCGGGTGTGTTCCATACAATTAGTTAGTAAGGGTATATGCTTGAAAATTAGCATTTTCCCATGTGAAATGGTCGATTTCATTTGAAATTCATTAAGTAACTAAACTTTTGACTACATTTTGTGTATTTAAGTGTGCATTTGTTTACTAAATTAGGTGTTCAAAAGCATTGACGATGTGGTTATCCTGTTGTAAATTGTATTTGCGAGGTTGTTGAATGATGAGTTTTGGAAGTGCTTTCTTCCACATTGGAGGTCTCCAAAATCACATTTGAGTTGTGCTAATGAAAGTTAAGGGGGAGGAGACTTTGCAGCAGGTTGCAGAAATCACAGAGGGCGTAAAACCGAAAGCAGAGGGAAAGAAACACGGATTGAAGGAGAAGTTTAGGTACATCAAGTCAAACTATTGGCTTTACTTGCTTGTCCTGCCGTCAGTTGTATTAACCGTTATCTTTAAGTATTTCCCGATGTATGGCGTACTGATCGCTTTCAAGGATTATAACTACCGCAAAGGCATTTTGGGCAGCGATTGGGTTGGGTTTCATCATTTTGAACGATTCTTAAACGCACCGAATTTCGAGCAGTTGTTTTTTAATACATTGAAGTTGAATTTTTACGGTCTTTTGTTAGGGTTCCCGGTTCCGATTATATTGGCGATCATGCTGAATCAGGTACGCAAAGCGGTAATGAAAAAGAACATTCAACTGTTCCTGTATGCGCCGAATTTCATTTCGGTTGTGGTGGTAGTGGGCATGCTCTTTGTTTTATTGTCTCCGACAGGTCCAATCAACAAGATTGTCACGTTGTTTGGAGGAGCCCCTATTTCTTTTACATCCGATCCGGACTATTTCCGTCCGCTGTATATCCTCTCTGGAATCTGGCAAGGGGCAGGATGGGCGTCGATCATCTATGTGGCTGCGTTAGCGAACGTTGATCCAGAGCTTCACAATGCGGCGACGCTAGACGGCGCGAGTCTGCTTCAGCGCATAAGGCATATCGATATCCCGACGATTAAGCCGGTTATAGCCATCATGATCATTCTTGCCGCGGGCGGTATTATGGGCGGCGGCGGCGACAAAGCGATTCTAATGTGGAACGAGCTGAATATGGAAGCGTCAGATATTATTAGCACCTATGTTTATCGAGTCGGCTTCCAACAGGCGAACTATTCATTTTCCGCAGCTGTCGAGTTGTTCAACACGGTCATCAACCTCATTATGCTGATCACGGTGAATTGGATCGTCAAACGCGTGAACGAAGGCAATGGCATTGTTTAGGGAAGGAGAATCATCGTGGATTATATTATACCGACGAAGACGGATCGGATCGTGCTTGGCATCGCCTACACCTTGCTTTTCCTTTTTGTAATAGCGATTATCGGTCCGTTAATTTATATGGTCGCAGCTTCGTTCATGGATCCGACGGCCTTGCTGAATAAGGGGATTTCATTCGATTCGGCAGACTATAACCTTGAGGGGTACCGAATGATCCTATCCGATGACAATATCATCGGCGGATTTCTTAACGCCATTCTGTATTCATCTGTCTTCACAGTAATAACCGTTTCGGTCTGCGTGTTTGCGGGATATCCTCTGTCCCTTAATAACTTTGTCGGACGGAAAATCATCATGACGCTTTTTATTATCACCATGTTTTTTGGCGGCGGGCTGATCCCGACCTATCTTGTCGTTAAGAGTTTAGGAATGCTGGATACGATCTGGGCGCTGGTTATCCCTGGTGCGGTCAGCGTGTGGAACATCATTCTGGCTAGGACATTCTTCCGTGGCTTGCCAATTGAACTGAATGAAGCTGCTAAGATCGATGGCGCCTCGGATGTCATGATTTTCTTTAAGATTATCATTCCTCTTTCTAAACCGATCGTTTTCGTCCTTGCGTTATACGCCTTTGTCGGTCATTGGAACGATTTCTTCCAATCTCTCATTTATTTGGAGAGTCAAGATAAATATCCGCTGCAGCTTGTGCTCCGGCGCATTCTGATTCTGAACAAGGTGGATCCGAATATCGTCTCCTCCATTAAGGAACAGGCCGATCTGGCACGATTATCCGAAATGATGAAATACGCAGCTATCGTCGTTTCGAGCATACCGCTTCTAGCGATGTACCCTTTCTTCCAGAAGTACTTTGAAAAAGGTGTCATGGTCGGTTCCCTCAAGTAGGGACAGGCTGACATATACAAAGCTATTTTCATAAAAATAAGGGAGGTTTTAAGATTGAAACATTTAAAGAAAACAGTTTCTATTATTTCCTTGTCCTCCGTTCTTGCGCTCGCAGGATGCGGCGGCAGCAGCGGTAACGGCAACGATAAAGAGAATACCGATTCTAATGTTGATTCGAACAACAAGACGCTCACCTTCATGACGTCGAATTCGGCTCTTGCTCCCCAAGACCCGAACGACAAGCTAATCTTCAAACGTTTGGAAGAGAAGACCGGCATTCATATCGATTGGATCTCTTATACGGACGATGTTTTCGTAGAGAAGAGAAACCTCGCCCTAGCAACGGGCGAGCTGCCGGATGCCATATTTAACGCTGGCCTAAGCGATTATGAAATCCTTAACTTATCGAATCAAGGAACCATTATTCCAGTTGATGAATACATCACGCCTGAGAAAATGCCGAATCTCAGCAAGGTTCTGGCGGAAGCTCCCCAATACAAAGGGATGATAACCGCACCCGACGGACACATCTACTCCTTCCCTTGGATTGAAGAGCTCGGCAGCGGCAAAGAGAGCATTCACTCCGTCAACAATATGCCATGGATTAACACCAAATGGCTGGACAAGCTCGGTCTGAAAATGCCGACGACGACTGAAGAATTAAAGCAAGTGCTGATTGCATTCAAAACGCAAGATCCAAACGGCAACGGCAAAGCGGACGAGATTCCGATTTCCTTCATTAATGATGACGGCGGCAACGAGGATTTGAGCTTCTTGCTTGGTTCCTTCGGTACAGGCTTTAACTGGGATGAAACGTTCATCGACGATAAAGGCAAAGTGAACAATGCTGTTCTGGAACCAGGGTACAAAGAAGGCATGAAGTATCTGCAGGAGCTGTACAAAGCGGGAGTCGTTGATCCGGAGTTCATCACGCAAGACTGGAACAAGTATATCGCGAAAGCAAAGGATGACCGGTTCGGTCTCTACTTCACTTGGGATAAAGCGAATGTGAGCGGTGCGGACAGTCCGTTCGAACCGATGCCGGCACTAGCAGGTCCTAATGGTTGGAAGAATGTAGCTCGTACGAACGGTATGGGATTCGACCGTGCCAGAATGGTCATCACTTCCGAGGATAAGGATGTTGAATCAACGATTAAATGGATTGACGCGCTTTATGATCCGATTCAGTCCGTACAAGACAATTGGGGAACTTACGGCGACGAGACGCAGCAAAACATATTTGAATACGATGCAGCCGCGAATATGCTGAAGCACTTGCCGCTGAACGGAACGTCGCCGAACGAGCTGCGCATTAAGACAAGCGTCGGCGGACCGCTCGCGATTCTGGATTCCTATTATGGTACAGTTTCGACGAAGCCGGACGATGCGGCATATCGTCTCGATATTATTAAGAATATCTATGTGCCGGACATGAAGTCCGACATCATTTATCCGAGAGTATTCTTCTCCAAAGAAGAGTCGGAGCGTCTGACAGAAATTGAAGCCAACATGATGCCATACATTCTGAAGAAACGTACGGAGTGGATGCAGGGCGCAGACGTGGACAAAGAGTGGGACGGATTCATCAAAGAGGTTAATCGTCTCGGTATGCAAGACTGGGTGAAAATCAAACAGACAGGTTATGACAGAACGAAACAACAATAAATCAATTACACCAATGCATGCAGTCGGAGCATTGTCACCTATCGAGGGGCGGTGCCCCGACTGCATACGAATATGGGAGTGGGAGAAATTGGAATATATAGAGAAATTCCGTCCGCAATATCACTATTCGCCTGCGAGAAATTGGATGAACGATCCGAATGGACTTGTTTATTACGAGGGGGAGTACCATTTATTTTACCAATACAGCCCGTTCGATAACCTGCCTCATTTCGATAAAATGCATTGGGGACACGCAGTGAGCACGGATCTCGTTCATTGGGAGGAGCTTCCGCCAGCGATATTCCCGGGTGAGGATGGCGCCATCTTCTCCGGCAGCGCGGTAGTGGACCATCGTAATACGAGCGGTTTCTTCGACGAGAACGGTTCGGGGCTGGTTGCGATCTATACGAATAATGGAAATACAACGCTTCCCAATAAGCCGCAAGTTCAAAGCATCGCCTACAGCCGTGATAAAGGCAGAACCTGGACAAAGTACGAGGGAAATCCTGTTTTGTTCCCGGACGCGACACTGGATTTCCGTGACCCGAAAGTATTCTGGCATGAGGAGACATCCATGTGGATCATGTCGCTGGCTGTTCAAGACCGTGTTGAATTCTATCAATCTCCTAATTTGAAGGCGTGGACGTTTGCCAGCGCATTCGGAGCCGACGCGATCGGTACGCATCGCGGCATTTACGAATGTCCGGATCTGTTCCCCATTCATGTTGACGGGGATGTAAACAATAGAAAATGGGTGCTGATACTAAGCGTCGGGGATTGCAATGGCGTTAATCCTTACGATCCTGAAACGCCGGCAGGCGGTTCGGGCATGATGTACTTTATTGGGAATTTCGATGGTAAGGTGTTTACGCCTGATGACCCTATTCATTCGATGGATGACTTGAAATGGATCGATTATGGCTCGGATTTCTATGCAGCCGTGACTTGGAATAATACGCCCGGAGAAGACGGAAGAAAACGATGGATCGGTTGGATGAACAACTGGCGTTATGCCGGTGCGCTTCCGACAGACAATTGGCGGGGCAACAATTCGGTTCCAAGAGAGCTGAAACTGAAGCAATTTGCAGAAGGTCTTCGTCTCGTGCAACAACCGATAGAAGAGCTGGGTATCATTCGAACGCCCCTTAAGACGCTAGAAGATGTAATGCTTGCGACTGATGTCAATTCGCTTGTCGACATCGGTGCGAATAGTGCGGAGATCATCGCAGAATTCGAGATCGGAACAGCAACAGAGTTTGGATTTAAGGTCAGAAAGTCTGCCAATGAGGAGACCGTTGTCGGATACGATAACGTTAGGAAGAAGCTCTTCGTCGATCGAACGAATTCGGGCAAAGTCGATTTCCATCCGGACTTTGCGGCTAAGCATGAAGCGCCGCTTGCGCCGACTAATAAGCGGGTACGCATGTTGATTCTAATCGATTCGTGTACGATAGAAGTTTTCGGCGGTGCCGGAACAGCGGTTATTTCAGACACGATTTTCCCCGATCCAGAAAGTAAGGGGCTCGAGCTGTATGCGATTGGCGGCAGCGTAACGCTGGTGTCGCTCCAAATGAACGAAATGGGAAGTATATGGCATGATCGATGAAGGCAGGAGGGCTTAATTTACATGCGCATAGGGGCAATTGAGGCAGGGGGAACCAAGTTCGTGTGCGGTATCGGGAACGAGAAGGGGGAGATTGAAGAACGGATTCACTTCCCGACGCTTGGGCCTGTCGAGACCATGGACAACGTCATCGCCTTTTTCCGAGATAAGAGAGTCGATAGTATCGGGATCGGTTCGTTCGGTCCAATTGATCTCGATAACGCAAGTCCAACGTACGGTTATGTAACAACGACGCCGAAGCCCGGTTGGACTGGATATAATTTTGTGGGGACGCTGCAATCGGTCTTCGATGTTCCGATCGGTTGGGATACAGATGTCAATGCTGCAGCTCTGGGCGAAGCAACATGGGGTGCGGCGCATGGACTGGATAGCTGCGTCTACTATACGATCGGCACAGGTGTTGGCGTCGGTGTTTATATAGAAGGCAATCTTGTGCATGGGCTTGTACATCCCGAAGGTGGACATATCCTCACGAGGCGGCATCCGAACGATGATTTCATAGGGATTTGTCCATATCACGGAGATTGTTTGGAAGGGATGGCATCCGGTCCGGCGTTGGAAGCTAGATGGAAGGCAAAGGGTCATACGCTTCCGAATGACCACCAGGCATGGAAGATGGAGGCGTATTACATCGCGCAGGCCATCTCCGGCGTCATTCTGACGCTATCCCCTAAGAAAGTCATTCTTGGCGGGGGAGTAATGAAACAAGCGCAGCTATTCCCGATGATTCGAGAGGCAGTACGTACAAATTTGAATGGATACGTAAGCGCTGCATCCATTACATCGGATATCGAACATTATATTGTTCCGCCTGGACTAGGCGACAATGCCGGTTTATGCGGGGCTTTGGCGCTGGGAGTTAGAGCGCTCGGTTCATAGACTTATCTGATTAACTACAAGCAAAGAGACGTCCCTTATACCAAGGGACGTCTCTTTCCCTTTCACCTCGTCTTCCGATACGCCTTCGGCGACATGCCCAGCGCCTTCGTGAACTGGCGGGTGAAGTAGTTGCTGTCGTTGAATCCGCTTTCATAAGAGATCTCAGAAATCGGAAGCTGCGTTTTCTTGAGGAGTCTGCAGGCGTGATCGAGGCGCAGCTGCTGGAGATAAGCGGAAGGCGTTGTCTGGTAATACGATTGGAAGATTCGGTTCAAGTGCCGGACGGAAATATTGGATTTGGCCGCAATAGCTTCTCGTGACAGTGGCTCGAGATAGTTGTCCTCCATGAAGGAAATCGCATTAGCCAGATGCAGCAGGTTGCTCTGAACCCCCTGCCGGTCCTCGTTCTCATACTGCCTCGATAGATAGACGACCAGCTCCAAGAAACGCGACAGCAGAATCGTCTGATACCCCTGCAGCTTATCCGTAATTTCCTTGATCATGAAATCCACATAGGAAGAGATGTAGTCCAGCATCGAGATCGGAAGGCTCATTTTACTATCAAAATGATTGATATTCCGGTAGAACGGCTCCAGGACGAACAGCGCCTGATAACCATTCGACTTCCGCAATTCAGTCCCTGCCGAATTTAACATATCGGGTGTATACATAATGTTGCAAATTCGAAAATCATGCGGGTCTTTGTAGGCATGCCTGGTTGCCCCATTAATGACGAATACGTCGCCTTTCTTAATAAAAGATTCCTCTTCATTCACGATGTGGGTCGCGTTGCCATGCAAGACGATAACGAGCTCCGAGAAGCCGATATGATCGTGCAAGTACATGTCCTCATCATGCCCGCCGTACTGAATATGGAACTTGAATTGCTCGTCCGTGGTGAACCAATCCAGATAAACGCTTTCCAATTCGATACCTCCCCCAACCTCACTCTTGTCCCAATCATGCTATTTTACGACCTATAAATCAAGGCTTTCGGCCAAGGTTTACTCTAAAATGTGATCTGGAAGTGAAATTGCGAGTAGGAGTGGTGCACCTTTGTCTGTCAAACTGGAACAAGTTGGGGCTGGACCTTATCAAGTGAAGAGAAGTCTATGGAGCCGGATGGTCAGCAATAAATACCTTTATTTCATGGCCATTCCGTTCGTCATTTGGGTGTTTGTATTCAGCTATTTGCCGCTGTGGGGCTGGACGATGGCCTTCCAGAAGTTTCGGGTAGGTCAATCGTTCTTCGATCAAAAATGGGTCGGATTCGATAATTTCCGGATGCTGTTTCAGGACGATCAGTTCCTGAACGCGCTTCGCAATACGCTAGCGATGAGCTTCATGGGGCTGATTGCGGGCTTCACGGTACCGATTATATTCGCGCTGCTGCTGCATGAAGTGCGGCTTGCCTTCCTGAAGCGATTCGTGCAGACCGTGTCTTACCTGCCGCACTTTGTCTCGTGGGTCGTTGTCGCAGGGATCGTGACGAAGATGCTCGCGACAGACAACGGGGCGATCAATCAGCTGCTGATGAGCCTAAATATTATACACGAACCTGTCCCGTTCATGGCGAAGGAGAATCTGTTCTGGTACGTCGTTACCAGCGCGGATGTGTGGAAGGAAACGGGCTGGAACGCGATCATTTATTTGGCAGCGATTTCAGGGATCGGACCTGAGCTGTATGAAGCTGCGCGTGTCGACGGCGCAAGCCGGTTGCGGCAGATGTGGCATATTACGATGCCGGGGATTCGTCCGACGATCATCATTCTGCTCATCATGTCGATCGGTCACTTGATCAGCATCGGCTTCGAGAAGCAGTTCCTCTTGGGCAACAATCTGGTCAAAGAGAAGTCCGAGGTACTTGATCTGTACGCCTTAACCTATGGACTAGGCATGGGTCGTTATTCGTTCGGTACGGCTATTAACATCTTCAATTCCGTGGTCAGCTTGATTTTGCTCTTTACGGCGAATGGCATTTTCAAGAAGGTTACCAAAGAGAGCATTATGTAAGGGGGTAAATCCGGTTGACATCAATATCTCGTAAGCTCGCAAGCACATCATTATCCGATCGAGTCTTCGATCTGGTCGTCTATCTGTTCATTACGCTCATCGCGGTATGCACGTTATATCCTTTCCTGAATGTACTCGCGATCTCGCTCAACGACTCTACCGACTCGGTACGGGGCGGCATTACGATCTTCCCTCGGCATTTCACCTGGGACAATTATTCGCTTATTTTCTCATTCGACGGACTGCTGACCGGTTTCAAAATATCGATATTGCGCACCGTGATCGGCACCATACTCGGACTGATCAGCGGTTCTATGCTCGCATTCGTATTGAGCCGTTCGGATTGGGAAGCGCGGAAGCTGTTATCCACTTACCTCGCGCTCACGATGTACGTGTCGGGCGGTCTCATTCCGTTCTACATTCTGATGCGGGATATGCACATGATCGGCACCTTCGCAGTCTATGTCCTGCCGGGAGTCGTAAGCGCATTCAATGTATTCATCATTCGTTCGTTCATCGACAGTCTTCCGTATGCGCTGCAGGAATCAGCCAAGATTGACGGAGCCAACGATTTCACGATCTATATCCGTGTCATTCTTCCGCTGACGCTGCCTGCGCTAGCGACAATCGCACTATTCCTCGCGGTTGGCCAATGGAATTCTTGGTTCGATACGTACTTATATAACGGCTCGAAGGAGCATCTGACGACGCTGCAGTTCGAGCTGATGAAGGTGCTCCAGAGCACGCAGAACACCAGTCACAGCAACGGCATGAACGGACAGAACATGACGCAGGTAATGAACAGCATTTCGCCCGAGTCGGTCAAAATGGCGATTACGATCATCGTTACCGTTCCGATTCTGCTCGTCTACCCGTTCATGCAGCGGTACTTCATCAGCGGAATGACGCTGGGCGCCGTCAAGAGCTAGCGGCAACCGATTACCGGTATTAACAGGGGAGCCTGTTTCTACATATCAAACTTTCATTGGAGGAATAAAGATGGTCAGCCTCAAACGTATGACAGGGGTGTGTACGTCGCTGACGCTTGCGATCGGCCTGCTGGCAGGCTGCGGAAGCGGAGACAGCGATAATACGACGAACAAGAAGGAAGATAACGCGACGAACCAAACAGATAACGTCGCAAGCGCGGATGGAACTCAGACGGCTAACGATACGTCGCCGATCACTTTCTCGTTCTTCGGGGAGGATCCGAATCCGAACTGGCAGGACATGAAGGATGCGGTCGGGCAAGAGATTACGAAGCAGACCGGCGTTACGCTGGATGCTGAATTCGCAGTCGGCGATCCGGCAGCGAAGGTCGCGCTCATTGCAACGAGCGGCGATTATCCGGATCTGATCAGCGCGAAGGGCGATCTGAACAAGCTGGTTGACGCGGGCGCAATGATTGATCTGACGGATCTGATCGAGCAATATGCACCAAACATTAAGAAGCTGTTCGGCGATCAAATCAAACGTCTGCGCTACAGCAATGATGACCAATCGATCTATGTCATTCCAACTTATGCAGGCATGGATAACCAATCGTTCGTCGCAGGCGGCGGGTTCGAGCTTCAGCACCGCGCGGTGAAGGAAGCGGGTTACCCTTCGATCAAGACGCTGCAGGATTATGAGAAAGTGATTCAATCCTACATCGATAAGCATCCGACGGATGAGGACGGGAACAAGAACATCGGTCTGACGCTTAACGCGGACGATTGGAAAATGTATATTACCGTTACGAACCCGGCAGCCGAAACGACTGGCAAATCCGGCGATGGCGAATACGCGATCAATGCGGATACGCATGAAGCGACGTATCACTTCCGTACGGAAGGCGAGAAAGAGTACTTCCAATGGCTGAATCATATGTACAACATCGGACTGCTCGATAAAGATACGTTCACGCAGAAGAATGACCAATATCTTGCGAAGATTGCATCGGGACGGGTTATCGGCCTGATCGACGTCGACTGGGACTATGGAGACGGCGAGAAAGCATTGAAAGCAGCGGGTAAATTCGATCAGACGTACGGGCATTATTCCGTTATGGTATCCGATCAATACAAGGACAATCGCCACCAATCGCCGGGCTTTGATGCCGGCTGGGGCGTAGGCATTACGAAGGATTGCAAGGATCCGGTTCGCGCCATTCAATTCCTCGATTTCTTGGCATCCGAGCAAGCGCAAATTCTGAACAACTGGGGTATTGAAGGCCAGCATTACAACATGCAAGATGGCAAACGCGTCGTTCCAGAGGACGTTCAGAATCGTATCGTGAATGACAATACGGCGTTCAGCCAAGAGTCCGGCATCGGCTTCTATGGCAATCTCGGCGCGCATTATGGCGACGGCGTGAAGGATTCGACGGGCAACTACTACACGAAGAACTTCCCGGAACAAATCGTCAATGCGTACACGGATGCGGACAAAGAAACGCTGAAGGCTTACGGCGCTACGACGTGGATGGACCTGTTCCCGAAACAGGATGAGTTCCCAGTGAAACCGTGGGGCGCTTCCTGGAGCCTGCCGCTGCCAAGCGATGATGAAGTCAACATTCTCGCGAACAAAATGAAGGACATTACGTGGAAGCGAATTCCGCAAACGATCATGGCGAAGCCGGAAGAGTTCGAGAAACTATGGAACGATTACCAGGAAGAGCTGATCGACGCAGGCGTTGAGAAGATGGAGACAGGATTCACCAAATACATTCAAGCCCGCATCAAGCTGTGGAACGAGTAATAACGAGTAACGCTATGAAGATGAACGGCCAGTAAGGAACAGAGCCTGTTTGGTGGTAGAAAGATAGTGCCGCTAGGCGGACGACAGCTAGAATAAAGTTGTGGCGATGCCGCTCTTGGCAGCATCGCCGCGACTTTTTCATTTTGAATACGATCAGAATTCGTAATAGAGGAGAACTTGTCATGAATTATAGCAATCCCGTCATCAGCGGATTTCATCCCGACCCTAGCATCTGTCGAGTCGAACAAGACTACTATCTCGTAACCAGTTCATTCGAGTATTATCCAGGCGTCCCGTTATTTCATAGTACCGATCTGGTAAACTGGCAGCAAATCGGCCATGTCTTGACGCGGGCGGAGCAGCTCGATCTGAGCACAGCGGGCCGATCAGGCGGTATCTATGCGCCGACGATCCGTTATCATGACGGGGTGTTCTATATGACCACTACCAATGTTTCGGGGCGCGGCAACTTCTATGTGTACACGGAAGACCCTCGCGGGGCATGGTCCGATCCGATTTATGTGGATCAGCCAGGCATCGACCCCGATCTCTTCTTTGACGAGGATGGAACGGTTTATTATACAACCTCTCACGACCGATTCGGACAAGGAGCTTACCAGAGCCGAATCGATGCGCGAACGGGAGAACGTCTGTCGGACGTCAAGCTGATATGGAAGGGAACCGGCGGTCAATATCCGGAAGCGCCGCATCTGTATCGCGCCGGCGACTGGTATTACCTCATGTTGTCCGAGGGCGGAACGGAATATGGCCACATGGTTACGATAGCTAGAAGCAGCAGTCCGGAAGGTCCGTTCGAGAGCTGTCCCTACAATCCGATTCTGTCGCATCGAAGCTTGCAGCATGATGTACAAGCGACGGGGCACGCAGACTTGGTTCAATCGCCGGATGGCAGCTGGTGGGCCGTGTTCCTGGGCATTCGTCCAATCGGTTATCCGCGGCATCATCATCTGGGCAGAGAGACCTTCCTTGCACCGGTTACATGGACGGAGGATGGATGGCCGATTATCGGCGATAACGGGAAGTTAAGCGGTGATCTGCCAGTACGCAATCTGCCGATGCCGAATAAGTCTGAAGCGGCGGTTAAAGATGATTTCAACGAGGCAGCGCTTGCGCCGCATTGGACATTCCTTCGTTCTCCGAATCCGAGTCATTGGTCGCTCGCGGAGAAGAGCGGCAGCTTGACGTTACGCGGCACTGAATTATCGCTGAATGATGCAGGCTCCCTTGCGTTCATCGGCAGAAGACAACAGCATTTTGCATGTCATATTGCGGCTCACTTAACGTTCGCGCCTCAGCAGGACGGTGAAGAAGCGGGACTTACCGTGTTTATGAATGAGAATTTTCATTATGAAATCGCAGTGACACGAATCGCTGGCGAGCGCAAGCTTGTCTTCCGCAGAAGGCTGGGCACACTGTGGAAGGTTGAGAATGAAATGCCATGGAATGCTGAGACCGTTGTTCTACATATGCAAGCGAGCCATACTCACTATGTGTTCGGATTCTCTGAACCGGGTATAGAACCGTATACGTTCGGGAAGGGCGAATGCGGGCTTCTATCGACAGAGGTCGCAGGAGGATTTACAGGTGTATTCATTGCGATGTATGCGACTGGCAATGGCAGACCGTCAACTTCTCCAGCGCATTTTGATTGGTTCCAATATGCTGTGAAGGAGTAATTGGCCTAATGTATTCCAGCAATGTTCTAATTATTATAGGAAAACGGCTCCCATACTGATGGTGGTATTGATGTTTAAATTTTATGTATACTACGAACAAGAGTTTCAGTATTCTTAATCTGACAGTGCGAGTTCAAAAAGTCGGGTTGTCAGCACCGAGAAGATTGCGAGAACCTGAATAGCTAATGCTTACGAAGCGGTTATTTGCTCGCAGGTAGTAACACTTGAAGTATCGCAAATAACTTCAGGAGGAACGGAGTGTAGGCAAAACCTACATGTACAAGGTTTCCAGCGGAAACCTACATCGGAAGCATAACCTCCGGACTCCGAAGGTGAACGCAAGCTTCGACGTCGAATACACTTCCTGACTCACTTCGTGATCACAAGCGGACTTTTTGAACAACCTCTATAGCACCAAGATAGACTTGCTGCAATTGTTTGTGTGCATTGCAGCAAGTCTAGCCGACTCGTAATTACATTATTCATTGGAGTGATACAATGGCAACGGAAACGAAGAACCACCCGTACCTGAACCCGGATCTGCCGCTTGAAGATCGCGTCAACGATCTGATCAGCCGCTTCACGCTGGAAGAGAAAATCGGCCTGATGCCGCAGTACATGATCGCGATTGAACGGCTGAATGTACAAGCGTACAAGCATGGCACGGAAGCAGCTCACGGCATGGCATGGCTGGGAGAAGCGACGACCTACCCGCAGCCAATTGGTCTGGCCTGCACGTGGGACAAGGATTTGATGAAGCGGATCGGCAGCGCGATCGGCGACGAGGCGAGAGGATTTTATAAGAAAAATCCGACGCACAACGGCTTGACCTTGTGGGCGCCGACGGTCGACATGGAGCGTGACCCGCGTTGGGGCCGCACCGAAGAGGCGTATGGCGAGGATCCTGTACTTGCAGGCAAGCTGACGGCTGCATTGTCGCAAGGCATTCAAGGCGACCATCCTTTCTACTTGAAAGCAGTCGCGACGCTGAAGCATTTTATCGGGAACAACAATGAAGTGGGGCGGGGCGATGCCTCCGTCAGCCTCGATCCGCGCAATATGCGCGAGTACTATCTGAAGGCGTTCGAAATTCCGTTCAAAGAAGGCGGCGCCCAATCGATGATGACCGCGTACAATGCGATCAACGGCGTACCGGCGAACCTTAGTCGTGAAGTTATCGATATCGTTAAGCAAGAATGGGGCATGAACGGCTTCGTCGTCAGTGACGCGTTCGACGTAACGGGCACGGTTCGGGATCATCATTATCTTGACTCGCTCCCGGAATCGGTGGCACGTTCGATCCGCGAGGGCGGCATCGACAGCATTACGGATGAAGCTAAAGTCGTAATCGAAGCGATTCGTTCGGCGATCGAGGAAGGGCTTTTGACCGAGAACGATCTCGATATCGCGCTGCGGAACACGTTCCGCGTTCGCTTCCGTCTCGGCGAGTTTGACCCAGCTGATCGTAATCCGTATGCTTCGCTTGATGAGTCGGAGATTCTGAAGCCGGAGCATGCGAAGCTGGCGCTGGAAGCAACGCAGAAGGCGATGGTGCTGCTCAAGAACGACGGGCTGCTGCCGCTGCAAGCAGACAAGCTGAGTAAGGTTGCGGTAATCGGACCACTGGCTGATATCGTCTATAGCGACTGGTACAGCGGTACGCTGCCATACGCTGTGAATCCGCTTGATGGCATCCGTAAGAAGCTTGAAGCGGCCGGCAAAGGAGCAGAGACGGCATTCACTCGCGGTACGGATCGCATTCGTCTGAAATCGGTGCGCAGCGGACAATATGTTCGCCTTGGGGAAGACGAGAAGGCGACGCTTGCGGCTAACGCTCAATCGGCAGAAGAAGCTGACGTATTCGAAGCGACGGATTGGGGTTGGAGCAATCATACGCTGATCGCGGAACGCAATGGCCGTTATCTGACGACTGACGACAAATCGGTGCATGCATCGGCGAATCGCATCTGGGAATGGTTCACGAAGGAAGTATTCCAAGTAAATGAAGATTCATCAGATCCTTCTTCGGTAACGTTTTCGACGTGGAATGGCATGCCGGTAACGGTTGATCGTAAGACGGGCGAATTGCTCGTCGGCGACGGCAGCGCAGCCGAAAGCGCCAATGAAATTAACGTTGGCGGCGCGTCGGAGATCGACCTTGGCGCTGTTGCAACGCCTGCTGAATCGTTCGCGTTCGAATATGCGACGCGCGGCGTAGAAGCTGCGGTGGAAGCAGCACGCGGTGCCGATACGGCTATCGTATTCGTCGGCAATCACCCGCTGATCAACGGCAAAGAAACGGTTGACCGCCCTGACATCACGCTGGCGGCTTCGCAAGAGAAGCTCGTGCTGGAAGTGCTGGAAGCGAATCCGAATACGATCGTGGTCGTTGTCGGCAGCTATCCGTTCGCACTGAACTCGCTGCAGGACAAAGTGCCGGCCATTGTGTACACGTCGCATGCGGGACAAGAGCTTGGTCAAGCGGTTGCGGATGTGCTGTTCGGCGACGTCAATCCGGCGGGCCGCGTCAACATGACGTGGTACAAGTCGGTTGACCAGCTGCCTCCATTCATGGACTACGACATTATTAAAGGCGGCCGTACGTACCAATACTTCGAGGGCGAAGCGCTGTATCCATTCGGACACGGGTTGTCCTACAGCAGCTTCCGTTATGAAGGGCTTCAGCTGGCAGCGGATCGTGTAGCGCTCGGCGTCGACGAACATGTGGAAGTATCCTTCCGCGTAACGAACACGAGTGAGCTTGCGGGCGAAGAAGTCGTACAGCTGTACCTGCGTGCAGGCGAGTCCCGCGTCAAACGTGCGCTTGCGCAGCTTGAGGACTTCAAGCGTATTGCGCTGGCACCGGGCGAGACAACGGAAGTGAAGTTCCATGTGCCGCTTCAATCGCTCGCGTTCTGGGACGTTACGCGCGACCGTTTCTGCGTGGAAAGCGGAGAGTACGCGCTGCTGATCGGCTCGTCCTCCCAAGATATCCGTCTGGAAGGCCGCGTTGCCGTTGCTGGTGAAGTGATTCCGCCGCGCGATCTGAGACAGGTAACGCGAGCAACGAATTACGATACGTATGAAGGCGTCATTCTCGACGAATGCCGCGAAGGCGGCAGCGCCGTTATCGTGAGCGAAGCTGCAGGCTGGATCGCTTTCCAAGATGTTGAGCTCGGCAATGGCGTTACATCTATCGAGCTGCGAGCATCCAGCACGGCGGATGCCGTGATCGAAGTGCGTCTCGATGGACCGGACGGACCGATTGCTGGCAAAGTCGCAATCTCGGCAGCAGGCCGCCACGAATGGCGGAGCTTCTCGTTCGGCTTGAAGGAAGCAGCCGGACGCCGCAATGTATACTTGACGCTGCAAGGACCGGTTGCCGTTAGCTGGTTCCGAGTGATAGTTTAATTACGAGTAGTATGATCTAACACGAACGAAGAAGGGCTGTTCCGCAAGTTATCGTCGGATGACTTAGTGGGACAGCCCTTTATATTTTGCAAATTGTTATAAAAATTACCTTCTATCAAATACCCGTGTTAGCTTCAAGTCATGGTATAATAAAGGAATTGTCCGATCGATTATGAATAAGAAAGGATACCAATTATGGTCGTATTCGAAGACTGGAACCAGAAGTTGAAACGAGATTTTAACGCAACGAGCAACGTGGCTGTATTCACCGTCGCGGAGGCAGGCAAGCTGCTTGGTCTCTCCAAGGACCAGATGAAAGCATACGTGGACAAAAACAACTTAACGAAAGTCCCGATCATGAGAAATGTTCATCGATATCTGCTGCTGAAAAGCGAGATCGACCAAATTGTAGCGAATAGGGTCGGTTAGAATAGATACGCCAACGTTAAAACCCCGACCGCAAGAGGTCGGGGTTTTACTCATTTACTTAATGATAGCTGACGGATGGGTTTCGCCTTAATGAGTATCTTGTAGGCCAAAAAACCAACCGCCCCGCCAATCGCATTGGCGATAAGATCGTTGATATCGGTGCTTCTGCCGCTGCCCAGCGCAATCCGAATGATCATCTGCAAAGCTTCGAGCGAAAGACTTATGCAAAGGGTAAGCCATGCGACAGATGCGGCGCTGTTGAATTTGGACTTCAATAGCGGCAGGTATATGCCCAGCGGGATCAACATCACGATGTTGAGGACGAAAGTCTTGATGTCGATCGTCAAGATCGGGATGAAGTTGATGGTCTTATACCATGGCGTCTGATTGGCGTATTGCCCGATATTCACGTCGATCGGGAAGAATACGAGATGAATGACCGCAAGGCTGTACACGATAAACGAGAGTATCAATACAAACTGCGGCACGGCGTATATTCGTCTAGCGAAAGTCTTGATTCCATAATACGTGAATAGGACAAGGAACGGCGGAATCAACACGTACCAAGAAGGAATCGTAAATTGAATATTCACAACGAAACCTCTCTTTTCTTATTAGTTGGCAGCAGGAAGCTCGATTCGCGTTTCCAGACCCTGTAGGAATTGGTCCTCTTGGACGTCCTCATTGAAGCTGTCTCGGATAACAAAAGGTTTCACAGTGATATACTTGCTCGTTCCTGGCTGCGAAGCAAAGCGGCGATCGAATAGAAGGCGGTTGCCTTCAATAATGCCTTCTCCATTCAGAGCGGGCAGACGGCGGCCTTGATCGTCAAACGCAGCTACCCCAATTCCGATGAGACGGCGCTCTTGTTTATACGTTAATGTGACCGCATCCGTGAGGGCGATGGAAGTCGTCAGGCGTGTCGTAATCGGCGTTACGGATACCTTGGAGACAGAGAAGCTAAGGTCTTTGCTAGCAGTAAGGGTATTGGGACTGAGCTGGATTGTCTTATCTGTTGTTTTCTTGAATGGGATATCGACCGTAAATTCATGGTCAATGCCGTCAAGCGTGATCGCAGCTGACGCGTTGAAGGAATCAGGTGCAGTTGTCGGATCGGCGATTAATTCAAAGACGAGCGTATTCGGGTAGTCTTCACCGACACTTCCGTAGTAGATATTGCCGTTCTGCTTCTTGCCGTCGATCGTTACGAAGATATTGTCAATCGCCTGATCCAGTCGCATCTTCTTGTTCCCGTTGTTGTACGTTCCGCTATCCAGGTTCGGCGCCGTTACGTTCAGTACAAAAGCGGCCCTAGTGCCGTCATATATCGTTTCCGTTACTTGAAGACTCACGTCCTCGTAAGAAACGGTACGGTTTACGGTTGAAGTAAGACCAAGCTCGCCGGCTATGCGAAGTCCGATGTCGCCATGAATCTTGCTGAAAATGCTGCCGATAACGGGAATATTCTTAAGCGAACTCGCCATCGCTGGAGAAACAGCGGCAGTGGCGAACAAGCCTGCTGCGAGTATGCCCGCCGCTGCCGTTGTGAGTGCAAGGCGGCGAAGCTTCGAAGGCTTCCTTCTGTTGATGCGCGGTGTCTGTTGCGCCTGCTGAGACAGGAGTGCATAGGTTTCGTCGAGACGGGACCGGACGAGGGGAGACATCACCATATTGCTCGTATCAAGTTTGTCGAATTCTTTCTCCAGTTCAAATGCTGCCATAGTTCATCTTCCTTTCCTGTCTGCTGGTCAATGCTTGGTACAGCGTATCGCGTGCTCGAGAGAGACGCATCTTGACGGCACTTTCCGAAATATCAAGCACTTTAGCTACCTGGCGTAGCGGCAGATCTTCAAGGTAATGCAGAATAACGACGATGCGCTGCGGTTCATCCAATCGGTCCACAGCCTCTCTCAGATCCACCTTCTCATAGTCATCGGAGCTTGACGGAATCGGAGGTACCTCCGCATAGGCAACGGAATTCGAGCGTTTGGCAATTAGGTTATGACATTCGTTGATCAGAATGCGGAATATCCAGGTTTTAAAATACTTAGGCTCCCGCAAAGAGGGGATAGCCTTAAAAGCCTTGAGAATGGTTTCCTGCAGCGCATCTGCGACATCCTCGTCTTTGGACAAGATGGACTTAGCCATGAAATGCAGCGAGCTCTCTAGTTGCCGAATCAGCTCGATAAAAGCTTCAGCGTCACCAACTGCGGCTTTTTCTATTAGTTTAGTCATTTCCACTTCGCGTTCTCCTTCCTGCGTTATTTGTCTGTATAGTAGTTAGACCGCGTAGGCTAACGAATGGTCACATTTTTTTTGTTGATTTAATTTTAATCTCTTTTGCTTAGTATTCATACAACTTCCAAGACGGGTTGAAAGAAGCGGTAGAGAGCGGATTTCTATAGTGTAGGCATGACAAAAAGGCTGAGCAGAGGGGATACTCTGCTCAACCTGCGTAACTTCTAACTACTGTGCTCAGCATGCACGATCACATCGACGCTGACTTCTTGATCGCGTGGCCAGAATTTGAACGAGAACAAGGTATCATCGTCCAGTTTGTTAAGAATATCTTTGGTCAGGTAAATATTATTGCTGTCCGATTTGAAGTCATCATTGAAGTTGATCCCGCCGCGAAGACCGCCTGTCGGCGTATTCGGCATCCAGTTCGTCGTTGAACGTAGTCGGAATGCCAAGTCTTCGTTAACGGCGCCTTTGTGAATCGTGTATTCGACTGTCGCGATGACCGGCTTCTTATAGTTGATCAGGTCGAGCGTTTGATCGGCGCCATGGTTGAATCTAAACCGAAGGTGCGCCCCTACGCCAAGATCTTGCGTGAGAGAGGAAAGGTATCCCTTCGTAATCGTCAGATTCGAACCGCTTACGGTGTAATCCTTGCCTTGTTTCAGCTTCTTCGTGCCGTCATAGATGCTGATCAGCTTATTGCCGTTCAGCTCCAAGCTGACTGTTTGATCGTTGAGTTCCTTGCCGTCCTCCAAGTAGAGGGAGTCTTGGCTAACGAAGGAATCGGCGATGTCTTTGCTTGCGTTAATGAGAATATCGGTATTGATGGGATCGAGTAATACATCATTTGTTCGATCGAGTTGGTCGAAGCCAATATCCCACACCATCGTCGCAATGTCGTACTTGTGCGCTGCGCGGACGAAGCTGTCGGTATAAATCCACTTCGCGTGCTTCTCGACGGTACCTATTGCCAATGTGCCGTATTCGCCGATAACGACGGGCATCCCGATCTGCTTGGAGAACGCATCAAGCTGTCCGAACAGCTTGTCGAAAATAGCCGCGGTCATTCCAATCTGTCGTTCCCCAGTAGCGAGATACGAAGTTCCACGGATCGTAGTTGTGAACCGTCAAGATCAGATTGGAATCCTGCGGATTCGGATTGACGAACCAATTAATTGTTCTCTCGATGTTGGTGTTAAGGCGATAAAACCTTCTTCGGCCTTGATTGACTCATATAACATAAGACCTCCTCTGATTGGTTGTGAATCCGCTTTCATATTTGTTTGTAACGGGAGGGTTGACGCGAAACCTTAAGGATTACGTCATAAACTAGCATTATAGGGGCAGGATATCAGTGACTGGTGGAGGAGCTTCGCATAGGTGATGAGAAGAAACGCATTTGGATGAATTTGTGGAAGCTGTCACAGGAATTGTGGACACAAGGGCAGAAGTAACGAGAGTAAAGATAACGAGAGTAAAGATAACGAGAGTAAAGATAACAAGAGAGGGTTTCAATGAAGGCGATCCGCGACATGAGAGCATTGAAGCTCGTGGTGAGGTTGTTCGATCGAATAATGGTCATAGACGGTAACGGAGTGCACGGTACATGATTGATCCGTATGTAGGATAAAAAAAAGGGAACCTTGTAAGCTGTGGAAGCAGTAAGGGGTTCCCCTATTGTTATTCATTGACTACAGCTTCCTCGCCTTAATCACAAAAGTCACAGGAAGCATCCTGGCTTTGTTGGCAAATTCGTTGTCAGCGTTCCAAGACTGTATGATGTCATCATCCGACTCCTCGATCATCTGCTCAATGACGAATCCTGCCTTGGAGAGTGCATTCACATAGGTGGATAGTTTGCGGTCCGATAAGGATAACGTGCTATCGCCAAGCGATACCGAATACCAAGATTCATCGAAGTAATTCTTCTTGAACACAAGCTTATCATTCTCAGCAACAACGCATTTGTGTATCGGGTGAGACCAGCTGAATATAAATGATCCATCTTTCTTGAGGTAAGAAGCAATCCGGCGGAAAGTTCCCTCAAGGTCGGTCGTCCAGCCGATGGCATAGACGGAATAAACAAAGTCAAAATAAAATTCGGGTATGCCGCATTGCTCTTCCATAGGAGCACAGACCAAATTCGCCGAAAGACCATGCGCCGCCAAAAGCTGCTTGGTTTTCTCGATTTGGTTTGGCGATAGATCCATCCCCCACAGTTCGCCTGCGTTGCGCTCCCCCTGATATCGCAAAGACTCGCCGCTGCCGCAGCCGATCTCCAGCAGCTTTTTTCCTGTAACGTCGCCAAATAGCTGGCACTTTTCTTCGGAGACGAATGCCCCGTACAAAGGAAGAGCGGTTGCTCCTAGAACTTCATTTCCCTTGGTGTCCCAGAATAAACTGTTTGTTTGATGGATATCATTCTTATCCATGTCAACCGTGACGGCAACGCCAACCTCGCGACCGCCTACAATGTTTGTCCGATAAACCGAATTGTTAGCCATACAGACACCTCTCCGAATAGGAATAATATGGGTCCAAACAATTAACTCTCAAATAATATAACGGTTAACGATGTACAAATCTACTAGAATCATGCATCCTGTGAAGATAGCGTAAGTATCCTAGATCGGAGCGTGTTAACATGGACAAATACCCGGAAAATTATTTCGAGCATTTTATTTTCAGCCTGAGTACAACGAATCAAGAACTGAATGAGGCCGGGTTTACGGCATTGTCGAATTTATATATCGAAATCGAAGGAAGAGAAGCGTTCTCGAAGCTGATTCAAGAGATCGAATTCATTGAAGAGAACAAGGATTGGGACGAATTCGTGCAGGTAGCCGAAGAATTCGGCATGGAGAACATGGAGCTGGAGGACATTAAGAAACTGGCTGCATGTGCACGCGAAGTCCATCGAAATTGGAGAGAAATTAATGGCTAAGAGCATCATTCATCCCATACTTCGTCAAAGACTAGGTCTTCCAGATAATGAGACCATTGCGTTTGAGCATTTAGAAGATGTCTTAATCCAGATGGCTAAAGAGATTCCTTTTGAAAATCTGAGCATTATGGAGAATCGCAATGCTGCGATCACCATGGACAATCTATTTGACAAAATGATTCTTCGTAAAGAGGGAGGCTTGTGTTATGAATTGAATACGGTCCTTTATTATTTTCTATGCGAGAGTGGATTTCATACAACGATGGTTCGAGGCATTACCTATGACCATAATGAGAGTCAATGGAGCGCTGGCGGAAGAACGCATATCATCAATCTAATTGAACACAATGGGCAACCGTATCTAGTTGACTCTGGATTTGGAGGCAACCTCCCTTTAAAACCGGTTCCTTTGAACGGGGAAGTCGTTGTATCAGACAATGGCGAATTCCGAGTAGAAAGAGTAAACGGCGAGCACGGCGATTGCCTGTTGTATATGAAATTGAAGCATAAGCATGATGATTGGAAGATAGGCTATGCGTTCGATTCAACCAGGGGGATAAAGGACTTGTCGGAATTAGATGACGTACAGAATATAATCGTTCACCACCCGCAGTCCCGGTTTAACAAGAAGCCTTTACTGACTAAACGTACAGATCAAGGCAACATCACTTTAACGAATTCTTCCTTTACGCAGTGGATAGATGGCATCGAACACAAGCAAGAAATTAATGATGAGGCGATGTTTAAAGAGTTACTGAGGACGCATTTTGACTGGAAAGGTTAATGACAGGGTGCATCGCAGCGCGATATGAGGATAAGCACAAGGCGTCCTCTCATTGGAGAGGACGTCTCTTTGCTTATAACATGAAGGGTTTGATACGAAGAGTCGAACAACATGCGTACATCTCAGCATTCCATGTTGATATGCCCTTTTCTTTATACTTGTATATATCAGGTAATAAATGTTATTTTTGTTATTCGTATAATGTTTTTATTTCCTAAACTGTTATTCCGTTAGCCTTGCGACATGTGGTATTCTTAGCATAGCAGTAAAACGTTTTCATGGAATGTTCGGTCAAGTGCGGTAAGGATTTATTAGCAGAATCGGGAAAGCTTAACATATCGGCGCGTTATCGCTCGTGATGCTGAAGGAGGCGGGTTATGCGAAAGACAATTGGGCTTATGTTAGTCGCAGCGCTCGCTGCATCTTGGACATTGGCGGGCTGTTCGGGCAAGCAAGCAGAGGATGAGAACTCGGCGGGTAAGGGCAACACGCAAGCGGCAACAAGCAGCACACTTACCGTGCTGACGAATCGGGTGGATCTGATCGAGAATGGGAGAATGCTCAAGTATGCAGAACCATTCGAGCAGAAGCATCCGGGGCTTAAGGTGGAGTTCCAAGGCTTCAGCAATTATACGGCGGATATTATGGTGCATCTGTCCACACAGAATATGGGGGATGTGCTGCTGCTGCCGGCTAATATGCTGGCACAGGATTTCCCGCGGTACTTCGAACCGATGCCGAACGAGATGTTCGATTCCATTCGATTCGCGGATTATAAGGCATACGATGGCGTGCGTTATGGCATAGCGTCAGGCGCTTCAACGGTAGGCGTCGTATACAATAAGAAAGCTTTCGCGAAAGCGGGCATCGAAACACCGCCAGTTACGCTGGCGGAGTTCTATGAGGCGTGCAAGAAGCTGAAGCAGACGGGCATTACCCCGGTATATCTCAATTATGGTGCCCAATGGCCGCTCAAAATATGGGGAGAAGAGTTCGTCAGCTACATGACGGGCGATCCCGAGTACTTGAACAAGATGGCGAATTCGGACAAGCCTTGGGACCTGAGCAACCCGTGGGGGCAGTCGATGCAGATCGTGAAGACGCTTATAGACGGCGGCTATACAGAGCAAGGGTTGTTCAACAACCAGTGGGAGCTGTCGAAGAAGAAGCTTGCCGATGGCGAAGCGGCCATGTCGATTAACGGAAACTGGGTCATCAAACAGGTGATCGAAGCTGGCGCTAGCTCGGACGATATCGGTTACTTCCCTTTCCCGTATGACGATGGGGAGAAACGATTTGCTCCGCTCGTGCCTGACTGGTTCGTCGGTGTCAGCAAGTTCAGCACGCACAAAGAGCTGGCGAAGGAATGGGTCGATTACTTCGTGAAGCAGTCCGGATACGTGGAGGACGAAGGATTCTTGTCCGTCCGAATCAATGAGCAGTTGTCCGTATCGCCGCAGCAGGAGCAGTTCCTCTCCTACAAGCCGATCTTCGTGGAGAATGTACCGCCAAGCGATCAGATACTCCAAATCGCCGAGAAAGCGAAGGTGACGCTCTGGTCGGGGGAATACATTCAGGAATGGATCGCGTCCGAGAACCTGCAGCAGACCTTCGAGCAGTATAATGCGAGATGGCAGGAAGCTCGGAAGCAGATCATCAAATGATGGCCTGAGCTGCCTAAATATACGCATGAAAGAACCTCAAGCTCCGCTCTGAAGTGGAATTTGAGGTTCTTTTTGTTAGAAGGACGGTTCCAGACGAGCATCTGCAGGAGTGCGTGCAAATCTACATCTTTATTCAGCTAAAATGAATCTGTAGTGCTCAAAACCTGCGAATGTGCAGGTGTTGGTGCATGATAGGCGGTTATCGAATAGCTGTTGTTGAAATGCCTGCACTTTAGCAGGCTTGGCCGAACAAGTAAGGAAGTGTTTTGAATTTCCTGTATTTTTGCAGGTTTGCAGTAGGAGTACGGTTCTTATGCCGCACATACGTGCGTTTTAGAGATAGTGCTTATTCATTTCTAGAGGCCGCCTAATCGCATCTATCCAGATGAATGATCGTGCTTGTGTATCGTTGATCATAGCAGTAACGACTTCGTGCACCGCGTGCGTTGACAACGCGGTATGCGGCGTCAACACGGGATGCGGTGCTCGGTCACGCGTCGGCGGTCAAACCTTGCCGAGCTTATTGGTTTACTTGGATGCCAACTGCAGATTACGCTCCACCAAACTGATCCGCTGCTGTACGCATGCGTGCGAACGAAGCGGGTCTTCCGGCGTGTTCATGGCATAATCCAACAGTTGATCGACCGTCGTCGTAGCGACATGGCAGCGCGTATCGGAGGAAGCGTAGTAGATGTAGACGTCGCCATTGTCCTGCGCGATGACGCCGTTGCAGAATACAACGTTCGAGACGTCGCCGACGCGTTCGATGCCTTCAGGGGCAATGAAGTGACCGCCAGGCCGATGCGTTACCACATTCGGACGATCCAGCTCAGACAGGAAGACGTAGAGCACATAACGAAGTCCGGCAGCCGTGTTGCGAACGCCATGTGCGATATGCAGCCAGCCTTTGTCCGTCTTGATTGGAGCGGGACCTTGGCCGTTCTTTACTTCCTTGATCGTGTGATAGTGGCGGTGATCGATAATCGATTCGCTCTCAATTACGGCGTTCTCGATTGAGCGGGACAGTCCCCAGCCAATGCCGCCGCCTGATCCGGTATCGATGAAGCCGTCCTGCGGACGCGTGTAGAAAGCGTATTGGCCGTCTACAAACTCCGGATGCAGCACGACGTTGCGCTGTTGATTGGAGCTCGTCTTCAGGTCAGCGAGACGCTCCCATTCCGCGAGGTCCTTCGTACGGACGATGCCGCATTGCGCGACTGCGCTGGACAAGTCGCCTGGCGCTGCCTGCGGGTCCTTGCGCTCCGTGCAGAACAAGCCGTAAATCCAGCCGTCCTCGTGCTGAACGAGGCGCATGTCATATACGTTAATGTCTGGGTCATCCGTCTCCGGCAGCACGACAGGGCGGTCCCAGAAGCGGAAGCCGTCAATGCCGTTGTCGCTCTCCGCAACAGCGAAGAATGATTTGCGGTCATGGCCTTCGACGCGGGCAACGAGATAGAACTTGCCGTTCAGCGCGATGGCGCCAGGGTTGAAGACGCAGTTAATGCCAAGGCGTTCCATGAAGTAGGGATTCGTCTCCGGGTTGAAGTCGTATCGCCAGACAAGCGGCGCGTGATCGGCTGTTAGTACAGGATTCTCATAGCGGTCGAAAATGCCGTTGCCGAGCGGTGCTTTCATGTTCGGACGGGCAATAAGCTGTTCATAGTGTTCCGTTAGCTGTTGTTTGCGGGTGCGGAATGTATCGTTCATGGTAGTTCCTCCGATTTCTTCTTCAATTTGCTTACGTATTATTTCGTGTTAATGCTCAAGACGTTCCAGCATCTCCAGGCATGCACGGCCGTTATGATAAGGGCATTTCCATGCGCCGACCTTCGGGTGACCTACAGTTGGCTGACCTTCTCTTGTTACACTCCAATACCATTCGCCGTTCGTTCGGTCGATGAGGTAGGTCTGGATGAAATGCCAAGAGTGAGAAGCGGCTGCCGCATAACGCGAGTCGCCGGACAACTGATACGCATTGTAGAAGCCGACAACGGCTTCGGCTTGCGGCCACCAATCTTTATTCGTATCGATAAATCCGTGTTGATTCGCCTCGTTCGGAATGCCGCCATCGGGGTCAATGCCTTCCATTAGCGTTGCTTCGGCCATCTTGAGCGCAACCTGCTTCACTTCCGCGAGCAGCTCCTGATCGCCTAGCGCCTCAGCCGCCTCATGCAGCAGCCAGCTGCCCTCAATATCATGTCCGTATGAGATGTGATCGGACTTATTCGTCCACTGCTCATCGAAGAACAGCTTGAAGTGTCCCGACTCCTGATCCACGATATGCTTCACTGTAATCTCGATCAACTCCCGCAGGGCGAACTTCAACTCGTCGGAAGGCCATACGCGATATAGATTCGTATACCCTTCCAGCACGTGAAGATGGGTGTTCATCGATTTCTTCTCATTGAGATCTTTATTGCTGAGGCTAAGCTCATCCGTTGCCGTCCAATCTGCCGCAAGTGCTTCGATGTAACCAAGATGAATCGGATCGCGGCCATGCCGTTCGATCAACCGGAACAGCTCGATGGCTTCATCGAGCGCTTGTTGCTTGCCTGTTGCCCGGTAATATTCAGACAAAGCATAGATGCCGAAAGCTTGCCCGTAAACCTGCTTTTTGTCCGAGGAAGGTTTGCCCGCCGCGTCCAGCATCCAATACAATCCGCCATTGCGCGCATCAACGAAGTGTTCGCTGATATACGAATAAGCACGTTCAGCCATCTCCAAGTAGCTGCTGTTCTTGAACTGGCGATAAGCAGCGGAGAACGTCCATAGAATACGTGTGTTTAGAACGAGGCTTTTCTCCGCATCATATACACGTGTCATGTCTTGACTAATTTCACCAATAAAGCCGCCGTTAACGGGGTCCAAGGAATGCTGCTGCCAGAAGCCCAGAATGTTATCGCTAAGTTCCCGTCGAATCTCATCCGCCCATTGCATCTTCGATATTGTCGTCATCATCATCGGATGGACGTCTCCCATTCCTTCACCTTCTGTGCGTAATAATTGGCTACGGCCGACTCGCCAGCCTTCGCATACATGCAGTAATCGTCATTAGCTGACGCTTCGTTCTCCGCATAAAGAATAGCAGGCCAGTCCCACAGCATGAAGCCGCCCACCCATTCGCGGTTGTCGCAGCGTTCGAACATCGTCTCCAGATAGCGCTTCTGAACCGATTCGTCCGGCGCTCCGGCGAGGTTCCAGTCATTCGGCAGATGCTCGGAGCCTTGGCGGCTCGGGCAGCCGGCCTCCATGAAGAAGAACGGTTTATCATATTTCTTCACGACAGTCTCGATGCGGTCAAGCTGACGATCCCAATCGCCGATCGGATAATAACCGCTTGCCGAGATGACGTCTACGGCATCCCACCAGGAGACGCGGTCTTCCTGATATTTGTCGCAGTTGTACGTAATCGTTCCGGAATAAACCGTTCTTACCTTATCGATCAGCGTTCTCCATTCCGCTTCGCGGCGGTCGGTCTGAACCATCTCGCAGCCGATGCAGAGCATCTCGCATCCCGTTTCCTCCGCAATAGCAGCGTAGTGGAGGATGAAGGCGGTATAGGAAGCGAACCACTCGGACCACTTCGGTTCGCAAGGCACATCATGATCGAAGAAGTTGATATGGGCACGCCAAGTGCCATCCGCACAGTTGACGACCGGCTTCAGACAGACGTTAAGACCAAGCTGCTTCGCTTTGCAGATCGCATTGCGAACTTCTTCGTCCGTTACAGTAGGTTCATCTTGATAAGTGATCGTTGTCGCTTGCGGATGAGCTTGGTAAGCGGCGAATGTGATCGCTGTCCAGTTGACCTGCAAACGTTCGGCCATAAGCTCCATCGACTTCATCGCTTCTTGCTTCGCCCAAGTGCCTCTAACGCCGGTCCATCCCCAGGTCATTCCACCAATAAAATCATTTGGTTTAATCATGTTCAGCTCTCCAATCAATATTGTTAGCATAACAAATTTAATGTTTGTTATCATAGGGTAATCGAAGGCCCAGGCTTTTGGCAATAGCTCGAAATGAAAAAGTTAATGGAAACGCTTCATCTCTTATTAATAGAGTATAACGACTAGAAAAACTACCCTGTAACACATCTTTACAGTTGACGGATAAGATTGCGGCTTTGTCGGATAAAGAAGTAATTTGAAGACTAGAAAAGATATTTCAGACCATTTTATTGCGAAATGGGAGGGGTTATACTCAATTTGCAAGCGGTACCAAACATTAATCGAGGGGGATTTAGACGTGAAAAAATCTTTATCGTTATTGTTAGTTAGTGCAATGGCGCTAACAATGTTAGCGGGCTGCGGAAACGACGACAAGAAAGAAGAGACGAAGCCGGCGGACACGGGCAAGGAGTCGACTGAAGCAGCGACAGGAACGGATGCAGAAGCGGGAAGCACGGATGGAGCAGGCGACATCAGCGGCAAAGTCGTGTTCCTGACGAACCGGACGGACATGGTCGGCAAGCAGTATGACGATTACAAGAAACGGTTCGAAGAGAAATATCCGAACGTGAAGATCGAATTCGAAGCGGTATTGGACTATGAGAAAACAGAGAAGATCCGTATCGCGACGGGCGACTATCCTGACGTTGTCCTGATCGGACCGGGCATTCCGAACTCGGACTTCCCGAAATATTTTGCGCCGCTCGACGATATTCAGTTCTCTGGCGACATCAGCTTCAAGGATCTGAAAGCATACGAGGGCAAGATGTATGGCGTATCCTCCGGCGGCAGCACGGTTGGCGTTGTCTACAATAAGAAAGCATTCGAGAAAGCGGGCATCACGGAAGTGCCGAAGACGCTCGACGAGTTCTACGCGGATGCACAGAAGCTGAAGGATGCCGGCATTACGCCGCTTGCTTCGAACTTCCGGGACAAATGGCCGCTCGACGCATGGATCTATGATGTGCCGACGATGATCGGCGGGGTATCGGATCACCAGAACAAACGCGCGGACACTGACACGCCGTACACGATGGATGGCGTATATGGCCAATCGTGGTCGATCCTTCGCACGTTGAATGAGAAAGGCTTCCTCGAGAAGGACATCAACTCGACGAACTGGGAGAATTCCAAGAAGGACGTCGCGCAAGGCAAATTCGGTATGTACCTGCTCGGCAACTGGGTCATTAACCAAGTGATCGAGAACGGCGCAGCTTCGGAAGACATCGGCTTCTTCCCGTTCCCTACGGATAACTCCGGCACGCTGAAAGCTCCGCTGAACCCGGACTGGTTCTATGGCGTGAACAAGGACGGCAACGTTGCAGCTGCTAAGGCGTTCGTGAAATGGATGATCGAAGAATCCGGCTTCGACGATTTCGCTGGCCTCATCCCAACGCTGAAGGACAAGCAATCGAGCCTGGCGCAATTGGCCGAGTTCAACGGCTACAACCCGCAATACATCGAGGCAGGTCCTCCGAACGACGTCGCAACGTCGATCCAGAACGCTGCGCAGATCGATCAAGGCAAAGTCGTTCAAGAGTTCGTCCTTGCGCCGGATCCGCAATCGATCCTGGACAAATACAACAAGCTGTGGGAAAAAGCAAAAAAATCGGTCGTGAAATAAGTTAATGTTGCGTAGGGAACGGGTGTCGTTCATGACATCCGTTCCTGTGACGCGCTTGATCGGCAACGCTGATAGGCTATCGGCAATACAAGCTATGGGAGAGGAATGGGTGCCATGCTCAGCAGGCTTCCTTTTGGAACACAAAAGAAAATCATTATTATATCGTTCGTCGCGCTGCCTCTACTGCTCCTATTAACCTTTTCCTATTACCCTGCACTAGAGTTGATTCGGCTCAGCTTTACGAACTGGGACGGCATGAGCCAGGACAAGGATTGGATTGGTTTACAGAACTACCGTGAAGTGTTCAGCAACTCGGAAATCTTCGGTGTCTTCAAGCATAACATCGCTTATTTTGTAGTTGGTATTGTGCAAAATATTGCCGCCATCTACTTCGCAGTTATATTGAACGGCAAGCTCAAAGGGAAGTATTTCTTCCGGCTGCTGTTGTTCCTGCCGTACATTCTGAATGGCGTCGCGGTCGCTTACGCATTCGGATATGTGTTTGATACAACGAACGGATCGCTTAATTTCCTACTTGGCAGTGTAGGACTTGGCTCGGAGACGAGCTGGCTTGGAACAGAGAAGTTCGTTAACTATACGCTGGCGTCCATCGGCTTCTGGCGTTTCATGGGCTTTAACATGGTCATCTATCTAGCGGCGCTTCAATCGATCCCTGGCGATCTATATGAAGCTGCATCCATCGACGGGGCAAGCAAATGGCAGCAATTCCGTTTCATTACGGTGCCTAATATCTACAAAATCATCGAGCTGAACCTATTCCTGACCGTAACGGGCGCGCTGGAAGTATTCGACCTTCCATTCGTACTGACGCTGGGCGGACCGGCGGGTTCGAGCGAAACCTTCGTGATGAAAATTCTCGAGACTGCATTCCAGTTTAACAACTATGGGCTTGCATCTGCGATGAGCGTAGTCTTGTTGATATTTGTCGTTATCGTATTGTCGATTCAACGATTCTTCTTAAGCAGGAAGGGGGACTGACGGTGACTAGAGAGAATCCGGTCTGGACCTTCATCAAATATTTATCGCTCGCAATAGCGGCGTTCGGCATTCTGTTTCCACCTTATGTGATCGTTGCCAACGCCTTCAAGACGCCGGAAGAATTCACGGACAAGTCGACGATGTCGCTGCCGGACAGCTTCCTGAACTTCAGCAATTTCGGCGATGCCTTCGTGCAAGCGGATATGGGGCGCGCTTTCGGCAACACGCTCATCATTCTCGGCATAACGCTTGTACTAAATGTGCTGCTGGGCTCCGCCTTCTGTTATGCAGTGTCGCGGTTCAAGTTCAAGCTGCAAGGGCCGCTGGTAGGGCTGTTCCTATTCGCAACGATCATCCCGCAGATTACGACGCAGGTCGTGAACTACAAGACGATTCAAGGCCTTGGGCTGACGAACCATCTGATGGGACCAACGCTGTTGTATGTGGGCGCTGATATTTTGCAAATTTATATTTATCTGCAGTTCATTCGCAATATCCCGTATGACCTGGACGAGGCAGCGATGATGGAAGGCGCGTCTTTGTTCAAAATCTTCTATTCCATCATTCTGCCGCTTCTCGGACCCGCGACGGCGACGGTGGTCATCCTGAAGACGATCTCGATCTACAACGATATGTATACGCCGTATCTGTACTTGTCCAAGCCGGACAAGGTCGTTGTGTCGACCGCGCTCATGCGATTCTTCGGCGTGAACAGCGGCGACTGGCAGATGATCTCGTCAGCGATTCTGATCATTATGATTCCGACGGCTGTGATGTATCTGTTCTTGCAAAAGTATATTTTCGCAGGAGTCACGAGCGGTGCAGTCAAGTAGCTTTCATGTGTGCAGGAGGGGACTGGTTAGGTTCCCTCCTATTTACGGACGTTTATTGTAAGCGCTTTATATGGTGGCGGCTGTAAGTAATAAGGAGGTGAACACGGCAGGCGGCTTTGGTTGGAGCGAGGGGTACATAGGTTTTTGATCACAATAGGATGGAGCGTGAATGGGTTGAACAAAGGAAAGAGTGGATCAAGCGCGATATTGGCTGCAATGCTGACGGCATCGCTGCTTGTGACAGGGACGGCGCAGGCTGCGGGCTCGGGCTTGTCGGAAGCGAATGCGGCTAAGGTGGAAAAGCAGCTAGTTGAGGGCGGAAATGCTAAAGTGGCGGTGAATTGGGCCGATGCCGTTATGACGAAGTGGGCAGGCAACGGCATTATTAAGGGCACCGTGGATGGTTCTCTGAACCCGAATGGCAAGGTGACGCGGGCACAGCTTGTTACGATTATGAATCGACTGTTCGGGTACTATGTGAAATCGGACAAAATGTTTGCGGATGTACCTAGCGGTGCTTGGTATGAGAATGAGCTGAGCATTGCACGCGAGGCAGGGTACTATCAGGGTTATGAGAACAATAAGGCCGAGGCTGCGGCGAACGTAACGAGGCAGGATGCGGTGACGTTAATGGCTCGCGTGTTCCAGCTTGCGAATGCAAGCGAGGGTCAGAGCCTGAACTTTAAGGATTCAACGGCTATTCGTTCCTACGCGCGTGAAGCGATTGCGGCTATGAGCGGCGTTATTCAGGGCTACGCAGATGGTACGTTCCGTCCGAATGGGGAAATTACACGTGCCGAACTGATGACGATCATCGACCGTCTTGTCGCGGGCTTCTATTATAAGGCGGGTACATTCGTCGGTGGAGAGATCAAGGGTAATGCACTCATTAATCATACCGGTGTAACGCTGACGGATGCGTCGATTTCAGGCAATCTGTATCTCGCTCCAGGTATTGCGGATGGCGAAGTGACGATCGACAAGGTATCGGTGACAGGCAAGACAATCGCTGCCGGGGGCGGCGATCATTCGATTCATGTGAACGATAGCAAGCTTGCTCAGCTGATTATCGATCGTGCGGAAGGCAGTGTTCGTATCGTCGTGGCTGATGGTTCTTCGGTGGGGGCGGTTATGTTTAACTCCGCTGGACAGCTCGTGATCGAGGATGGCTCCTCTGTTGGTTCGATCACGGTAAGCGCTGATGCCGCTGGTTCTTCATTCGATTTCCAAGGACTTAATGGCGAGGTGTCGATCACGCTTCAAGGCGGCAGCATCATCATTAATGGGGAGACGATCGCGAAGAGCGGAACGTATACGTGGAAGGATGGTAAGCTTCAGGTTGGCGGTACGGGCAATGAAACGGGCACGGCTGGAACGGGCGGTTCAGGCGGCAGTGGCAGCGGTTCGACGGGATCGACCGTCAATCTTGTCGACAATCAGGCGTCGGCAGAGACGAAGTCGCTGTTCGCTTATTTGCAGCAGACGCGCGGGCAGGAATTGCTGTTCGGCCATCAGCATGATACGGATGTGTCGTTCGCAGGCAAGGATGACGACGGCAATGTGATCTCGGATGTGAAGAACGGCGTTGGCGATTATCCGGCTGTGTTCGGCTGGGATACGTTAAGTCTGGACGGACGAGAGAATCCGCCGGGCGTCTCTGGCGATTATGAAGCAAGCCGGCTTGGCCTTACGGCAGCGATGAAGCATGCGCATGAGCTGGGCGGCATCGTGACGCTTAGCACGCACCCTTACAACTTCGTGACGGGCGGCAGTTTCAATGATACGAGCAATACGGCAGGCGCGACGAAGTCGGTCGTCACGCGGGTTTTGCCAGGCGGCGATAACAACGATGCATTCAATGCTTATCTGGATCGCATTGCGGATTTCGCCAATGGGCTGAAGGATGATAACGGCAAGTTGATTCCAATGTTGTTCCGTCCATTCCATGAGCAGAACGGCAGCTGGTTCTGGTGGGGAGCGGCGACAACAACGAAGGCGGAATATGTGGAGCTGTATCGCTATACGGTTGAGTATTTGCGCGATGTGAAGCATGTACGCAACTTCTTGTACGTGTATTCGCCGAACGGCTCGTTCAACGGCAGCGAGAACGAATATTTGACGACGTATCCGGGCGACGATTATGTCGATATTCTCGGGATGGACCAATACGACAGCCGCGACAGTGCGGGCAGCGACTCGTTCCTGAACGGATTGGTGAAGGATCTGAAGATGATTAGCCAGGTCGCTGACCGTAAGGGTAAGATTGCGACGCTGTCGGAATACGGCTACAGCGCGCAAGGGATGAAGGTATCGGGCAACAACGAGAAGCAATGGTTCACGAAGGTGATGAATGCGATCAAGAATGATTCGGATGCGAAGCGTATCGCTTATATGCTTACGTGGGCGAACTTCGATGACGAACGCAATCTGTTCGTTCCTTATAAGAATGTCGCGGGCAAAGGCGATCATGAGCTGCTCGAAGATTTTGTCCATTACTATGAGGATCCATATACCGCATTCGCAGGTGAGATTCGCGGCGATAACGTATACGGCCAGTCGCCGAATGCGGCAGCTGAGCAGCCGTTCCTTCATATCGTATCGCCGACGAATGTAGGTACGGCAAGCGAAGCGACGACGGTGATTCGTGCGAAAGTGAATGACGCTTCTCCGACGAAGGTGACGTACAGCATTGGCGCTGGCGGCGAAGAAACAGAGATGACGCTGGATAGCAAGGGCTACTACGCTGGCGATTGGAAACCGAGTGCGGAGCTCAATGGCAAGTCCGCATCGATTACAGTACGTGCGTATTTGCCGAATGGAACGACGCTGGAGCAGCAAATCTCGGTGTTCGTGAAGGTGCCGGAGCTGGCGCTTCGTACGTTTACATTCGATACGGCGGAGGATGCGCAGGCGACGGTTAGCGATTTTGGCCATTGGCCGGACAGTATGGCAATGAGCTTGGGTCATGCGGCGGTCGGCAATGACGGCAAGCTGGCGATTAACGTGGCTAGCGGTCTGTCTGCTGCTGACACGTGGCAGGAGATGAAGCTGAAGCTGACGGATACGGCATTGGATGGCGTGACTTTGTCGCGGGTGCAGCGCTTGAAACTGTCGGCACTTATTCCGGTATCTGCGGGCGGGGCTGGCGCTTCGATCCAGGCGATTGCGATGTATCAGGATGCTTGGGATGTAAAGTATGGCGAGAATGCTACGAAGATGACGCTGGCGGATTTGCCGAAGGTTACGGTAGACGGCGTTGATTATTACCAATACAATGCTGCGATTGAACTGAATAATGGTGGGGCGGCTGCACTGGCGGAGGGATTGATCGTCTCTCTCGTAGGCAGCGGACTGTCTTCGTCGGCTCCGATCTCGATTCTGGTCGATGATCTTGGACTTTATAACGCATATACGGCGCCAGTGCTGGACACGAGCCTTGTTGACGATTTCGAAGGCTATAGCGGTTCGACGGATGCGCTTGCCGCTAAGTATTCCAAGGTTGTCTCAGGCGGTACGTTCAGCATTGCGCTGGATAGCGATATCAAATCGGGCGGCGAATATGGCATGAAGCTCCAGTATACGTTTGACCCGAATGCGCAGGGTTATGTCGGTGTGAATCGAAGCTTGGGCACCGTTGACTGGTCGGGCAATAATGCGCTGAAGCTGTGGCTGAAGACTGGCGAGTCAGGGGAGTTCGCAGAGACAGGCAAGCCGCTTAAGCTTGTCGTGCAGGTTGTCATGAACGGTACGTATTACGAAGCTTATCCAATGCTTGCGACGTCGAGCGAATACCCGCTTGTCATTCCGCTGCGCGATTTCAAGGTTGCGCCTTGGAGTTCAGGCGGTCCTGTTACGAAAGAAGCACTGAAGTCGGTAACGAACTTCAATCTATACGTGAATGCAATGGACAATGACAGCCACAGCGGAGAGCTGTATGTCGATGAGATCCGCGCGGTTCATCAGGACGGGCTCCCAGAGCCTGGCGATCATAATGAGCAGCCGGGAACGCCGGCAGGCGTGCTGTACGATTTCCAATCGGCAGATGATCTGACAGGCTGGAAGCTGGAGAACAACAATGCGAGTGCTTCTACTATTGGATACGATGCAGGGGAAGGCGCATTGTCGGTTGATTTCCCTCTGGGCAATGGCGGTACGCCTTCTTCCGCTCAAGCGTTCGAGCTTGTTACTTATCCAACTGGGCTTGATCTGTCCAAGCTGGATACGATGACGGCTAATGTGAAGCTGAGCCAAGGAACGGCCAAGGCTCGTCTATTCCTGAAGAGCGGCAGCGGCTGGACTTGGGTGGACAGCGGTACGTCGGTTGCGATCGATTCGAATGGTTATACGGCGCTGACGATCGCATTGAAGGACGCAGCTGCTATCGCGGGTGTGAAGCTGAGCGATATTAAGCTGATCGGCATTAAGCTCGAAGAGGTTGGCGATGGCACGGGAACGGCGAAGCTGCTGCTCAAGGATATTGCATTGGCGGAGGCGCTGCCAGAGATATCGTTCGGGTTCGACTCGGATACGCAGGGCTGGACGGGTAACTCCGCTGGTAATCTGACGGTTACACATGATGTGTATATGAACAGCGGGCAAGATTATGGTGTGCTGAAGACAGCAGTGACGTGGCCGACCGGCAGTCCTTACCTGGCGGTCAGCAAGGCGGGCAGCCTAGATCTGAGCAGCTTCAAAGGGTTGACCGCTAAAGTGAAGATCGATTCAGCGGTTGCAGGCGTTCAAGCGAAGCTGTTCATTCAGCTGCGCAACTGGGTCGTGTGGATCGATTCCGGCGCGCTGTCGGCAGACGGCAATGGCTTCGTCACGTTCGCGATCGATTTCTCGAATATGAGTCCATATGTGCCTACTGGCGCTGTGTCTTTCACGGCTGACGACTTGAAGTCGGTCAATGCGATCGGCATCCAGATCGTGACGCCAAGCGGCGAATCGGGCACGGCGAATGTGTACGTCGATGAAGTGAAGGCGTATCGTTAGGATGAGTTGAAGTGAAGGCGCATCGTTAAGTGAATAGGACCTCGGCTTCCACGTTAGGTGGGGGCGAGGTCCTTTTTGCAATGGCGTCGTGTTGGCATTTGGGTGCTCAAGGTGTTGGTATAACGTATTCGTCGTGCTAACGGACTGCAAGGACCTTAATGGGTCAAATTGAAGAAATAGATGGGTTACGGACTACACAGACCCTATTCACCTCAAAATGATGCAGAATCGGTTTAAACAAAATAAATAGAGTCCACATAGTCCGTAAGCGAGCAAAAGTGGTGAAATATCGCAAAGTAGAGTCACTATTGTCCGTTAGTGGGCAATTGTTACGTAACTAATGATATTCGTATACATTACCGCAAGATATGCAAGGTTTCGGACAATAATCGGGAAGTTTATGCATTTATTTAATGTTACATTAAGATCAAACAGGCTATATAGAATGTGCTGCAAGCATGGCGGAATCCATATAGCCCATAATCATTAGGAGGAGCTTTTATATGGTTAAAAGATTGGGAGCACAGCTGTATACCGTTCGGGATTACTGCAAAACGCCTGAAGAGTTCGATGTTACGCTCCGAAAGATCAAGGATATGGGCTATACCACCGTTCAGGCTTCTGCGCTATGGCATTTGCCGGTAGATGAAGTAGCTTCAATTGCACGTTCGCACGATCTAAGCATTGTGCTTACCCATATGGGATACGATCGGTTTACGAACGATCTGGACGCTTTGATCAAGGACCACCATACGCTGGGGTGCAAGCTGGCTGGCCTAGGCGGATTGCCGCAAGAATTCAGGAACGAAGAAGGTTATAAAGCTTTCGCGAAACAATTCCGTGCTATTGCGGATGAGCTTGGCCGGAACGGGCTCAAGTTTAGTTACCATAACCATCAGTTTGAGTTCGAGCGGTTTCAAGGGAAGACAGGCTTGGAGCTCCTCATGGAGAATACGAACCCGGAGACCTTCCTGTTCACGTTAGATACGTATTGGGTTCAGGCTGGCGGCGGCAATCCGGCAGCATGGATTCGCAAATTGAACCAACGGATTGAAGCGATCCATTTGAAAGATATGTCGATCATGGACTCCCAGCCAATAATGGCTGAGGTGATGGAAGGAAATCTGGATTGGACGGATATTCTTCCTGCCTGCGAGGAAGCGGGAGTGGAGTGGTATCTGATCGAGCGGGATGCAGGGCCGGTCGAAGCTTTCGAGAGCCTTCAGATCAGCTATAATAATCTGAGCAAAGTCGGATTTGCTTGATGGATCGTAATAAAAATGTTTGCAAGCTGGCTCTGGTACTGTACCGGGGTCAGCTTGGTTTTTGCTTGGCCCCCTGTATTTAGTTGCTTGAACAAACAGCCACTCTGGCATCCCGCGTCTAACGGTTGCCGGAGTGGCTATTATGGTGAAATGACGGTAATTGACGCGCTAGCGGTTGGGAGAGAGGTTATTGGTGCGATTTGATAGGCCAGTTGGTAAGAAACCGAGTACATAAGCATCGCAGCAACCGTTAACGCTCAGAAACAAGCCGATTGAGCGGAATAAGCATTGTGACAACCGTTAAGGAGCCGAGGCTAGAGCAAACATCAACAAGGCTGTCTCTAGCGCAACCAACCCTCCCGGCACACTCCCCGTTCAAACGCTACTCGTTCGAAACGATCAGCCGCAGCTTGCCTTCCAGCTCGTACGAGCCGAAGCCGACAGGGAGGATGAAATGTGCGCCCTTCGGCAGCTCATAGCTCTGGCCGTCCGCGCGAAGCACGCCGCTGCCTTCGATGACACTGAGAATCTTATACTTCTGCTCGCCGCCAGGCGGCTTTGCCTTGCCGTCTACAACCCATTTCTCAACGGTAAAGAAGTCGTTGGACACAAAGCTGGTAATTACGATACCATCAGCCTCGCGCGTGTCGTAGCTTCCCGCAACATAGGATTGCGGAATCGTCGTTACGTCGATCGCTTTCTCCAGATGAAGCTCGCGCAGATTGCCGTCCTTGTCTCGACGATCATAGTCGTATACACGGTATGTCGTATCCGAGCTCTGCTGCGTTTCCAGTACGACGACGCCGCGGCCAAGCGCGTGGATCGTGCCGCTAGGCACGTAGAAGAAGTCGCCGGCTTTGACTGGAATCGACGTGAGCAGGTCATTCCACTTGCCCTCCTGGATCAACTGTACCAATTGCTCCTTGGTTTGAGCTTCGTGCCCATAGATAATCGATGCGCCCGGCTCGGCGTCAACGATGTACCAGCATTCGGTTTTGCCCAGCTCGCCGTTCTCGTGAACGCCTGCGTATGCATCGTCTGGATGCACCTGAACGGACAGATCGTCGGAAGCGTCAAGTATCTTCGTCAGAAGCGGGAATACAGCGGACTTGGAACCGAACAGCTCAGGGTGAGCGGTCCAGAGCTGGCCAAGCTTCAGTCCATCATACGGTCCGCCGCTAACGACGCTCTGACCATTCGGATGTGCGGATACGGCCCAGCATTCGCCGGTTGCGCTGCTTGGAATATCGTATTGGAACAGCTCGTTTAGCTTCGTGCCGCCCCAAATGCGTTCTTGAAAGACGGGCTGAAGAAAGATTGGTTGACTCATTATGCATCAAGCTCCTTATTGGTGCGTTCGCATCGTCCAGCTGTAAACCGAACTTTTTGAACACGAACTATTTGTAATCGATATGAATGAGAGCCGCGGCGCCAATTAGGCCGGCTTCTTGCGACAGCGCAGCGGGAACAACGCGTGTACGGCGGCCGGACGGGTTAAGCGCGTGCTTCTGAATATAGCTTGTAACGGCATCGAACAGCGGAGCGCCAACCTGCGATACGCCGCCGCCGATAATGATAAGCTCAGGGTCAAGCGTATTGATCATCGTTACGCAGCCGACGCCGATATAACCGAATACGCGGTCCACAAGCTCTTTCACAGCGGCATTCTCGCCGCTGAACGCAAGCTCGAATGCTTCCTTCGAGCTCACTTCACGGCCAATAAGCTCACCAGCCATCCGTGCAATAGCCGTACCGGAAGCAATATATTCGAGACAGCCTTTCTGCCCGCATGGGCAAGTGCCAACGGATGGATCAATAACGATATGACCGATATCCCCCGCGTTGCCCGTTGCGCCTGTAATAAGCTTGCCGTGGCTGAAGATGCCTGCTCCGATCCCTGTGCTCACCGTTATGAACACGAAATGGTCGGATTCCTTCCCCGCGCCGATCCAGCGCTCAGCCAGTGCGGCAGCTGTCGCATCGTTCTCGAACGTGATCGGCAGGCTGAAGTGTCGTTTCATCGAATCGACGATCGGGAATCCCCACCAATCCCGCAGGTTCGGCGGCTCGGCGATAATGCCCTTCTTCGTATCGAGCGGGCCTGGGGCGCCTATACCGATACCTTTCAGTGACGAAGCGGACACACCCGCATTGTCGATCAGTTTATTTACTGCTGCAGCAATTTCGTCCACCATGAGCGATGGGTCAGAGCCGGTTGGTAATGCCGTCTTCATCAGTAACTGCCCATTCGAATCAACAAGCCCGATAGCGGTTTTCGTTCCGCCAATATCAATGCCAACTGCATATTGCAAAGGTTGCAGCCTCCTTGGTTGTCTACTTGACAAACTTGACAAATTACTTTTTGTAAAGTAAAGTTGAGCCTAGTCTATCACGTACGGGAAGGAATGAAAAGAGATGGCTAGGAAAAAGAAAGTATCGATGCAAGACATCGCAGATCATCTCGGCATTTCGAAAAATGCGGTGTCGCTCGCATTGCTGAACAAGCAAGGCGTAAGCGCCGACATGCGAAACAAAATCATTGAGGCGGCCAAGCAATTAGGCTATGGCCCTTATGGCGATCAGCCCGTGGCGAGCGGCACCGTCTTAGTGCTCGTGCCGGAACGAATCATGAGTTATGAGGACAATGAGCACTTCAAATTTTTCCACGATATGATCTGGGGTTTGGAGAAGAGCATTCGTGCCCGGGGATTGAATGCTGTCATTGCACCGATTGATGCGGAGATGGAAGCAAACCTTATCCTTCCGCGGCATTGTACAGAGCTAAACTACAAAGGAATCATTCTGTTCGGCATCGTTGATCGCGCATACGCGGAGGTCGTATGGGAGTTGGATGTGCCGCTGGTCATGCTCGACTCCTATCATTCGGGGCTGCCTTGTCCAGTTGTAGCATCGGATAATGTGGAGGGCGCCTACGAAGGGGTATCGGTATTGATTCAAGCGGGTCACCGCGATATCGGATTCATCGGGCCAACGAACTTGACGTCCAGCCATCAGGAGCGGTGGTTCGGTTATTGGAGGGCCATGACGGAGAATGGACTGCCGATTGATCCCGCGAAGGTGATGGCTTCTTCGGTTGGTTTTCAAGATACGAAGGCGGAGCTGGGCACGTATCTCGACGGGCTGAAGCAACTGCCGACGGCTTTCTTCTGCGGCAACGACCGCATCGCCTATCTACTTGCAAGCCAGCTTCGCGTTAGAGGTATTCGTGTGCCGGAGGACGTCTCGATCGTAGGTTTTGATGATCTGAAATACGAGGAATCGGAAGGACTCCGGCTAACGACGATGCGAGTGGAGAAGGCGCGTCTATGCAGCGCTGCGATCGACATGCTGCTGAAGACGGAAGGCAAATTCAGGGAGACGTTTCGTCACTATATCCGACCTGCCCTAGTTACGCGCGAATCGGTTCGCAAATGTTAGTCCCGTTCCATAGCTAACGATGCTAACATGAAATAACAAACAAGTGCGGCAGCTAACATTTTGTCGTATAATGAGGGCAACATTCGACTTTGGTGCGTGGTCACAAGTCCGGTCGTGTGGACTTTGTGAACAGCCTTTGTTAGGGCGGAAGGACTAGGATGATTAACGTGAGACGTTGGGTCGGATCGGCATGGTCCAAGCTGATGGACATGCCTATGGAGCGTAAGCTGCTATTCGTTTTTCTCGTTATTATTGTGCTGCCGCTCACGTTCATCGGGTACGTCTCGTATTCGAATTATACGAACTCGATCGAGAAGACGACCGTATCGTATTCGGCGAACTTGATGACTGCGATGATGGAACGAACGGATGATTACATCGACGATATGATGCGCATCTCGTCCATCCCGGCCTACCAGGCGGAGATTAAGCAAAATCTCATTCGATCCAATGCATATTACGCGTCGCGGCAGCCTGCTAGTGGAGGCGATCAAGCGCCCGAAGATTTGAATCAAGTGCTGTTGATTCAACGCGGGATTCAATCTTCCGTGAAGTTCATCAACAATATGAAGCGCGGAGCCAACGTTGTTTATATTTTCGACGAATATGGCAATGGGTATTACTCAACGGAGTCCGGCGCTGTCCGCATGGACTTGGAGCAGAGCTACAACCAATGGAAGGAGCTGTCTGCGAATTCCGGAGGGAAGGCGATATTGCTGGGCACCGAGGCCTATACAAGCATACTGAACAGCAACAAATATGCGTTCACCGTCGTTCGCAAAATATTGGACGACGCCACGCTGCAGCCGATCGGCTTGATCGCCGTCGATACCGATATCGGAGTAATCGAGGATCAAATGGTGGAGATGGACAAGTTGACGCAGGGCATCTCCTTCATCGTCGACGAGAATGGCGGGATTATCTATGACAGCGACAAGGAGCATCATGCCAAGTCGATCATCCAATCGCCCGAGCTGCTGCATGTGAGCGAAGGCAGCGGAAGCTTCTACGCGACCGTCGACGGTGTGGACCAGCTGGTCATGTACACAACTTCACCGAACACGCATTGGAAGCTGTACGTGCTTATCCCCGAACGGGAGCTCAAGAGCGATTCGATTCGCATTCGGAACGTGACGTGGGCGGCAACTTTCGTCTCGCTTGCGCTTGCGCTGCTCATATCGACGCTGCTTTCTTATGCACTAACCAAGCCTTTGCGTAAAATGATGCGCCTCATGCGCACCGTTCAAGAGGGCGATTTCTCCGTTCAGTTTCCGGTTAAGCGGCGGGACGAGACGGGTCAGCTCGGTCATCAATTCAATCGGATGATCGTCCGGATCGACCAGCTCATCAAGGAAATCTATGAGATGGAAACGAAGAAGAACGAGGCGGAGATGTTTGCGCTGCAGACGCAGATCAATCCGCATTTTATGTATAACACGCTGGAGACGATCCGGATGGTTGCCGAGCTGAACGATGATGAAGCGGCGTCGGACATGCTGTTTGTATTCGGGAAGCTGCTCCGTTACAGCATCGGCGAGGTTCGAGAGAGGACGGTCATCGGGGCGGAGCTGGAGCATGTTCGCAATTATGTCGAGATGCTCAACTATCGCTATCCGAACCGATTCGATCTGCGCATTGACGCGGATGCCTCCTATGAACAAATCCCAACGCTTAAGCTGCTGCTGCAGCCGATCGTCGAGAATGCCATCTATCATGGCCTGGACGATCGGAAAGCGGTTATGCGAATCGATATTCGAGTGGATCAATCGGACCAATTCCTGCTCGTGCATGTGATCGATGACGGCATCGGGATGACGCCGGAAACGCGGGAGCGGCTCAATTTATCTTTTGCAGGCGTAGATGTCAGCAAGCCGAGCCGGGGAGGAATCGGATTGCGGAACGTATGCGAGCGCATTAAGCTGCATTATGGACATCGTTATGGCATGCAGGTACTCGAAGGACCGGAAGGCGGTACGGAAGTTGTGTTGAGACTGCCGCTGCCACAGCCTGATACGATAAGCGATTAAAAGTTCGTGTTCACGTGCATTTAAAGGAGATAGGGGATAGTAGCGTGACGAAAAAAGTGACGATGCAGCAAATCGCAGACCATCTGGGCGTGTCCAAATATGTGGTCTCCAAAGCGCTCTCCGGCAAGAAAGGCGTAAGCGAGGCGACCAAGGAACGCGTCATCCAGGTCGCGTCGCAGTTGGGATACTTCGCCCAGAACAGCGGTTATATGAAACCGATCAAGCTGGGACGGGAAGAGGAAGAGAAGCCGAATTCGGACATTCGGCAGTCGGTGCTCGTCTTGATGCCGAACATCCGCTTCCAGACGCGGGACTCGCTGTATTGGGGACGCATTCTGGATGGGATCTCAAAACGTCTGGAAGACAAGGGCATCGGCATGGTTATCGTAATGGAGCAAAATGCGGAAACGTTCATGCATTTGCTCAATCCTGAGGGCATTCTCGGCATGATTGGCGTCGGCGAGATCGCTTCTTCGATGCTGCTGGAGATTCATCGGCTGGGCGTGACGACAGTGCTCGTTGACCACGAGGATCCGCTCATTCCGTCGGATACGCTGTTCGCCAACAACTATGACTGCATGTACCGCCTAACGAAGCATCTGATCGGCATCGGGCACCGGAGCATTGGATTTATTGGCAACGTGCGCTATTCCCGCAGCTTCTTCGATCGTTGGAACGGATTCCGCGGTGCATTGGAGGAGTACGAGCTGTGGAACGGGCAGGAGCATCTGACGCAGCTGGACATCATGGAACATTACGATGAGCCGATCAAGCAGTGGCTGCTTCGCCGCAAGAAGCTGCGCGCGCTTCCAACGGCGCTCGTATGCGCGAACGACTCGCTTGCGCTTGATGCTTGTAAAGCGATTCAAGAGCTGGGACTAGCGGTTCCTGAAGATATATCCATATCGGGGTTCGATAATATCGACGATACGGTTCGTCATTCCCCGGCTATCACAACGGTTAACGTACCCAAAGAGATGCTGGGCGCGAGAGCGGTTGATAGGCTGCTCGAGCGATTGGATCGTCCCAAAGAGCCGCTCGAGAAAATTCTTATCGCCGGCGAAGTGATTTATCGGGAATCGATAGCGGGCAACAAATAATAAAAGGCGTTTGCTTGCGGTGACAGCCGAACCGCATTCGCGCCATTTTACGCCGAAGAAGGTGATCTTCACTGCTGAAAGTTATGATTGTCGACGACGAGGAAGTCATCTGCCAAGGCTTGATCAAAATCCTTACGAAGCTCATTCCGAATCTGGAAGTGCTCGGGGCGTATCATAACGGCGCGGTCGCTTGGGACCATTTTGCACAATTAAGCCAGCGGGGGCTGGATGTCGTCATTACCGATATTAAGATGCCGTTCATGGACGGCATTGAGCTGATCCGAAAGATTCGCGAGGTCGATTCGAAGGTAGACATTATTGTGCTAAGCGGATTCGATGAGTTCGAGTATGCAAGAGAGGCGCTGCGCAACGGGGTCAAAGACTACTTGCTCAAGCCTATCGATAAGGCTCAGCTGCAGAAGGCACTGCAGCAGATTGAAACTTCGCGCCGCGAAGCCGATCTGTTGAAGCAGGATCTGGAGCAGCCGCTGCAGGATCGGGAGCATCATGCGGTCGAGATGGTGAAGGAAGTGCTGAAGAAAACGTATGATCAGCCTTTCGAGCTGGAGAAGCTGGCGCAGTCAACGGGCATGCAGAGCAACTATCTGAGCCGATTGTTCAAGAGTCAGACGAACATGACGATCACCGATTATTTGATACAGCTGCGGATCGAGAAGGCGAAGGAGCTGCTGGTCGGCAATCCTTCGTTGCGCAACTACGAGATTGCCCAGCAGGTCGGCTACCATGACCCTGTATATTTCAACAAGCTGTTCAAGAAGATCGTCGGCATCACCCCGAAGGATTATAAGAGCAAAAGATGGCCTGGAGCGGAATAAGCGCTTCGGGCTTTTTTGTTGTTCGGAGACGGATGGTTTGGTGAATAGGGAGGACTAAATTTGCGAATTCAGGGATTCTTGTTAGCGTTCTTAACGATAACAAAACAAATCATTTTAGGCTTCTGGTAATGGGCGTGAGGAAGGTGATTAGGGCTGGCAAACGGTGAACCAAAGCGTGTTGTAGTCCGTACGAACGCTTCGATTAGGTCTTAATAACTTCAGTTGGAGTTTGATCAATCTTGTTAGTATTGTTAGTTTTGTTATTTATATATTGACATATATTGATAACAAATATTATATTTTATCTCGTGATGAACGTCGATTGAACTCGGCGCTCAGCTCAACAACATGGTATCCTCTCCACGATAGCTCCTCAACGCTGCGTCTATCAGCACGTCAGTCCTATCCGGCTTCCACCATTTAAAAGCGCTTTCATTCAGTTGTTCGATAAGCGAAGGGAGGGGTGTCTTTCTTGTCTCTTTAAGCTCACGTTTGGATACACAACCAGCCTAAAGTAAGCTGCAAGGAATGTTGGTTCAACCATTTCAGGAGGGTGATTATGAGAAAGCTGTTAGCGTATGCGATGATGATTAGTTTGTTGTTTAGCGGATTGTTGATTCCCGCGAAGGCGAGTGCTGCAACCAATATCGCGCTGAACCGGCCGGCTGCTTCAAGCTCGAACGAGGATAGCGGCAAGACGGCTGTGTTAGCATTCGATGGTAATGGCTCTACGCGTTGGTCCTCTGTTTATTCGGATCCGCAATGGATTAGCGTTGATCTTGGTTCAGCGAAAGCGATTAATGGCGTCATGTTGAATTGGGAGGCTGCTTACGGCAAGGCGTATCAAATTCAGACGTCGCCGGATAACAGTACATGGACGACAGTTTATACGACAACAACGGGCGATGGCGGCATCGATAACATTTCTTTCTCGTCGCAGAATGCACGCTATGTCCGCATGTACGGTACGCAGCGAGGAACAGGTTACGGCTACTCGCTGTGGGACTTCGAAGTGTACGCGACGGGCGATACAACAACCAATCCGGTTGACTCGGGGCCAGTATCCGGTAAAGTGTATACGCTTACCGCAGCTCACAGCGGCAAAAATCTCGAAGTGGACGGCGGATCGACATCAGACGGAGCGAACGTGCAGCAGTGGTCGGACAACGGGAAAGCGCAGCAGCGCTGGAAAGTTGTTGATGCCGGCGGCGGTTACTATAAGCTGCTTGCCCAATCGTCTGGCAAAGCGCTTGAGGTTGCAGGCGGTGCAACGTACGATGGCGCGAACGTCCAGCAGTGGACGGATAACGGCCAGACGAATCAGCAGTGGCAGATCATCAGCCTCGGCAGCGGTTATTACAAGCTGATCTCGCGTGCAAGCGGCAAAGCGCTCGACGTCGTCGGCGGCTACACGAACGACGGCGCGAATGTGCAGCAGTGGACGGATAACGGGAATTCGCAGCAGAAGTGGAAGTTCACGGAGGTAACGGCTTCGACGACCGATACGACGGCACCCACTGTACCCGCCAGCCTTGCAAGCAATGGGAAGACGGACACGACCGTCAGCCTGACCTGGGCGGCGTCGACGGACAATGTGGGGGTAACGGGCTACGATATTTACAACGGCTCGACCAAGGTTGGTACGAGCGCAACGACAAGTTACACCGTGAATGGCTTGACCGCCAATACGACGTACAGCTTCACGGTGAAAGCTTATGATGCGGCGGGCAACGTATCGGCGGCGAGCAGCGCGCTAAGTGTGACGACGAATGCGCCAGCGGCGACGAGCGCCGGATTTTATATCAAAGGAACGACGCTGTATGATGCGAACGGCAAACCGTTCGTCATGCGGGGCATCAACCATGCGTACACCTGGTACAAGGGACAGGAGTCGGTGGCCATTCCGGCAATCGCGAAGACCGGCGCCAATACGGTACGTCTGGTGTTGTCGGATGGACAGCAGTGGACGAAGGACAGCCTCTCGACGATCCAGAGCCTCATTTCGTTGTGCGAACAGAACAAATTGGTCGTCATCTTGGAAGTGCATGACGGTACAGGTTCTGACAGTACGACCGTGCTGGACAATATTGCGAATTATTGGATTGAGATGAAAAGCGTCTTGATCGGCAAAGAGAAAACGGTCATCTTGAACATCGCCAATGAATGGTACGGCACATGGAACGGAGCGGGATGGGCAGCCGGGTACAAGTCGGCGATTCCGAAGCTGCGCAATGCCGGCATCAAGAATACGATCATGGTGGACGGCGCAGGCTGGGGGCAGTATCCGCAATCGATCGCAGACTACGGAACAGAGGTATTCAATGCTGATCCTCAGAAAAATACGATGTTCTCCATCCACATGTACGAGTACGCTGGCGCGAACGCCTCGACGGTCAAATCCAATATCGACAGCGTCCTGAACAAGGGTCTTGCAGTCGTCATCGGCGAATTCGGCATTAAGCATACGAATGGCGATGTCGATGAAGCGACGATTATGAGCTACAGCCAAGAGAAGGGCGTAGGCTACCTCGGTTGGTCTTGGAAGGGTAATGGTTCCGGTCTTGAATACCTGGACATGTCGAATGACTGGGCGGGCACGAGCTACACGGAGCAGGGCAATGCCATTATTAACGGTACTTATGGGATCAAAGCGACGTCCAAGCTAGCGTCTGTATTCTAACAGCAGCGGCCTTAATCGTGGCAAAATGAGAAAGAGGGAACGGGATGCAGCAAGCTGCAGCCCCGTTCCCTCTTTCTTCAATATATAAGAATCTTCGTCTAGCGTTTATCCCCGTTTCGTCTGCAGACGAATCACGTTCCAAGACGCACGGCCGAGCACGGCGCTCACTTTGCCTTGGTCAACCGTCGTCTGTCCGCCGGTTCGCGGCAGAACGCGGTTAGGATCTGCCTTCGTGTTGGCAGCTTTCAGGTCGTCGCTCTCCATGACGATATGTTCGACCAGGCGAAGCTCACTGCCGAAGCTGCGGACGTCAACGTTCAGCTCCATCGACTCTGTGAGATGGCGGTTGACGGCGAAGATCGTCAGCTGGCCGGATTCCTCATCGAATACGCTGACCGATTCGAGATAAGGAACGTCCGTGAAGTCCTTCGAATCATATTTGTCCGATTGCACATTCGACAGCAGCACCGTGCCGCGTCCGAAGTTCGAAGCATGCAGGAACGGGTAATACGTCGTCTGCAGCCAGAGATCGCCGCCCGTATCGGTCATGATCGGTGCGATCGTATTGATGAGCTGCGCGAGGCAGGCCATCTTCACGCGGTCGGCGTTCTTGAGGATCGTAATGATGTAGCAGCCTACTGCCAGCGCGTCCTCATGCGTATATACATCCTCGAATTCAGGCGGCGCAATCTGCCAGCGCTCGTCTGCACGGCTCGAACCGATCGAGTTCCATACATTCCATTCGTCGAGCGACAGCATGAGCTTCTTCTTGGAGCGCTTCTTCGCTTGGATGTAGTCGGCGATCGAAGCGACGCTGCTGATGAAGGCATCCAGATCAAGCGAGCTCGCCAGGAAGTTCGCCGTATTGTTGTTGTTATTATTGTAATAAGCATGCAGCGACAGGAAATCAACTTGATCGTAGCACAGGTCCAGTACGGTCGCTTCCCATTCTGCGAAGGTGGACATGCCTCTCGACGAGCTGCCGCATGCGACAAGCTCAATCGATGGATCGACCCAGCGCATCACTTTGGCTGTCTCGTTCGCGAGACGGCCGTATTCATATGCCGTCTTCGCACCAATCTGCCAAGGACCGTCCATTTCGTTGCCGAGGCACCAGGTTTTGAAATTATGAGGATCGCGGTAGCCATGCGAGATACGCAGGTCGCTCCAATAGGAGCCGGATGGATGGTTGCAATATTCCACGAGATTGCGCGCTGCGTCGATGCCGCGCGTACCGAGGTTAACCGCCATCATGACTTCCGTGCCTGCAAGCTTCGCCCAATCGGCGAATTCGTTCGTACCTACTTCATTCGTCTCCGTCGTCCACCAAGCGAGCTCGAGCAGACGTTTACGCTCCGACTTCGGTCCAACGCCGTCTTCCCAGTTGTAGCCGGACACGAAGTTGCCGCCTGGATAGCGAATGATTGGCACATTGAGTGCGCGAATAGCTTCGAGGGCATCCTGACGGAAGCCGTTGGCGTCAGCCGTTGGATGGCCTGGATCGTAGATGCCGCCATATACAGCGCGTCCTAAGTGTTCGATGAACGAACCGTATACGCGTGGGTCGACAGCTGCGACCGTGAAATTCTTATCAATAAGCATAGTGGATCGAATCGCCATTGATGAAACCCCCTAATGTAGAATTAAGTAATTATCAAATCCAGTAAACGTTGTCATTCTACTATATTCGTATCATAATAGGGATATCGAATACAATCTTAATGTTTAGGATTCACATAATACGAAATTCTACACAGGTGGTGAGCAGATGCAGCTGACAACGAGTTCGGATTCACTGCGCGTCTATGAAGCGTTAGCGAGCGAAGTCCGATTGCTAATCATTGATAAATTGTTTGAACGGGAACGGCATGTGAAGGAGCTGGCTGCCGAGCTTTACTTGAGCAGCGCCGTCGTCAGCGGTCATATTCGCAAGCTGGAGGAAGCCGGCATCGTCGGGAGCAAAATGAAACGGATTGAGGGGGGAACGTACAAGTACTGCTACGTGAAGGCGGAGTTTATGCAGATCAAGCTGTCGCCGGATGCGCCAGCATCGTTAAGCGTTCGAGAGCTGTCGATTCCGATCGGTCATTACACCGATTATGAAGCTATACCGACATGCGGAATCGCGACGGCGAACGCGATGATCGGCGAATATGATCAGCCGGTCTGCTTCATGGATCCGGAGCGGGTGAACGCGGGCATTCTATGGATGGCGAAGGGCTGGGTCGAGTACAAAATCCCGAATTACTTGTATAAGGACCAGCGTCTGCATGAGATCGAAATCTCGCTTGAGATCGGATCGGAAGCGCCGCGCGTCAATGAGCATTGGCCATCCGACATCCGATTTTACTTCAATGGCAAGCCGCTCGGCGTATGGACGAGCCCGGGCGATTTCGGGAAGACGAGAGGCCGGTTAACCCCGGAATGGTGGCAGTCGGATGTAAATCAATATGGACTGCTGAAGGTGCTTCGCATTAAAGAGTCAGGCACGTATGTGGACGGACTGAAGGTGTCCGATGTGGGATTGTCCGACATTGAGACGAGCGCAATGAACTGGACGTTCCGAATCGCTGCGGAAGACACCGGCCGAGGACGAGGCGGACTTACATTGTATGGCCGAAGCTTCGGCAACTACAATCAAGATATGATCGTTCGCAGCTACTATACGTAAGTGTCATGTAGAGATAAATAATAGCTTGCATCCTAATGAATAATCGGACTACAATAAAGTAAATAAATGGGATGTGCGACTGGCGTAAACGTGGAAAACCACGAGGGAGCACATCGTTAGCAAGCCGTACGCCTGGGCAAAGTACTTGGACAATATGTCGGAGTGCTTTTTTTATTTGCTGAAAGGAGTATATAACAATGGAGCTTGATCTTCGATATGGAATGAACCCCCATCAAAAGAAGGCAAAGTTATACGCGAACCCAGGCAAATTGCCGATTAAGGTGTTGAATGGTGAAGCGAGTTATATTAACTTACTAGATGCATTAAACGCATTCCAACTTGTTTGCGAGCTTAGAAGAAGTATAGGCAAGCCCGCGGCAGCCTCGTTTAAACATGTCAGTCCGGCAGGCGCAGCGGTATATTCCCCGTTATGCGAATCGCTGGTCCAATCTTATTTTGTGGAAGGGCTGGAATTGTCTCCTCTAGCTGTTGCTTATGCAAGAGCCAGAGGCGCGGACCGTATGTCGTCTTTTGGAGATTGTGCGGCTTTCAGCGACCCGGTTGATGTGACGGTAGCGGAATTACTTAAGAAAGAGGTTTCGGATCTTATCGTTGCACCGGGTTATGACAAGGATGCGCTTGCGCTGCTGCGAAAGAAAAAGAATGGGAATTACCTTATCATTGAGATAGATCCAGACTATAGGCCAGAGCGGATTGAAAGAAGATCTGTGTTCGGGATAACGCTTGAACAAGAACGAAATGATGTAGCGATTTCGGATCAACACCTTAAGAACATTGTAACAACGGAACAATGGATTCCTGACCATGCTAAGAGAGATTTGCTTGTCGCACTAATAACGCTCAAATATTCACAGTCCAACTCCGTTTGTTTGGCGAAAGACGGCCAAACCATTGGAATTGGTACGGGACAGCAATCAAGAATCCATTGTACGAGACTCGCAGCTGAGAAAGCGGATAATTGGTGGCTAAGACAACATCCGATTATACATGAGATGAGATTTCGTGCAGGAATATCGCGTGCTGAAATCAATAATGCGATTGATGGTTGGACGAATGAACATGGTTCAAATGCAGAAGAGATACGATGGAGACAATATTACCAGACAGTGCCAGAACGATTGAGCCAATCTGCCAAGCAGCAATGGCTTGCAGGTCTTAAGGAGGTTTCGTACGCTTCCGATGCCTTGCTGCCCTTCCGAGATAATGTTGACCGCGCTGCCCGGAGCGGAGTCAGATACCTGGTGCAGACCGGTAGTTCAACAAGAGATGAACAAGTGGTTGAAGCGGCCAATGAATATGGAATGGTGATGGCTTATTCAGGTGTTCGGTTGTTCCATCACTAGAATGATTAGCGGAAGCTGAGGGCCTGCATTTTCGGTCCGAAGCTGCCGCTTGTTTCTTTTACAGCCGCTAATGAACCATTTTCAACCGATCAACCAGATTCCGATTTTGCCTCCAATCAGCGAGTTTCTGCCCCGCAGCAACTGCCCTCGCCGTGTATCGTAACCCCTCGTTCATGCTTGTCCCCGGTCATTACCCTCCCAGCCTCTCGATAGCTCAATCCCAGTCGTACCAAGGGTTTCGGAATTCGGATAGCGCCTCAGAAAAGAGTCTATTGTGCCGCCTGCCCCCCTCTGTCGTATAGTGTGGTTATTCGATCCGAGAACGCCACAGAGAGAAGGGATGCGCATGGAACAAAGCACTACGGCAACGAGTTCCAAGACAACCAGCACGAATACGCCTCAAGTCGTTAAACGCCGGCCGGCAACGGGAATATGGAAAGATCATCAATTATACTTTCTGCTCCTCCTGCCGATTGCCTACTTTATTTTATTCAAATATGTGCCGATGTACGGCGCAGCGATCGCCTTTCAGGATTACAGCATTTTCAAAGGCGTATCGGGCAGCGAGTGGATCGGGTTCGAGAACTTCCGCGAGTTGTTCGCGATGAGTCAGTTCTATGAGGTGGTGCGAAACACGCTGCTGCTGAACCTGCTTGATCTCGTCTTCTCCTTCCCGGCTCCGATTATACTCGCGCTGCTGCTGAATGAACTGCGAGTGATGTGGTTTAAGAAAACAGCGCAGACGCTGCTGTATTTGCCGCATTTTATATCGTGGATCATTATCGGCGGTCTCGTGTATCAGATGTTCTCGAACAGCGGCGGCCTGGTGAACAACATGATCACCTCGCTGGGCTTCGATTCCGTTCCGTTCTTAACCGAGAAGAACCACTGGCTGCTCGTCTACTTAGGGACAGGCATCTGGCAGAGCGCCGGCTGGGGAACGATCATCTATCTGGCTGCGCTGACGGGCATCAACAAAGAGTTGTACGAGGCGTCGGAGGTGGACGGCGCAGGCCGATTGAAGAAAATGTGGCATATTACGCTGCCGGGCATTCGCTCCACGATCGTCGTCATGCTCATCATGCAGCTGGGCCATATTATGACGATCGGATTTGAACGTCCGTTCGTCATGGGCAACGATCTCGTCAAAGATTATTCCGAGGTTATCAGTACGTTCGTCTACAAAGCAGGTCTGCAATCCGCGCAATTCTCGCTCGCAACAGCGATGGGCTTATTCCAGGCGCTAGTTGGCTTAGTGTTCGTCGTCGCGTCCAATGCGATTGCGAAGAAGTTCGGGGAACAAGGCATATGGTAGGGGGCAAGGGGATGACCAACAATAAGGCGCTAACAAGAGTTCGGATGTCCGACATCGTTATTATGCTGATCGTAGGCGTGACGATGATCATCTGCCTCGTGCCGTTCCTTCACATTATTGCCGTATCGCTCAGCTCGAAGCAGGAGATTATGTCCGATCGGGTTACGATTTTCCCAAGGGATATCGATTGGCACGCCTATGAGATTGTGTTCCAGGATTCGAGAATGCTCTGGTCGATGGGTCTTACCATTGTGCTCACGGTCGCGTTCACCGCAATCAGTATGCTGATGAGCATCTTCGCGGCTTATCCGCTTACGAAGGAACATCTCAAAGGCCGCTCCTTCTTCATGATGCTGATCGTGTTCACGATGTTTTTCAGCGGCGGACTTATCCCGGAATATTTGCTGGTCAAGCAGCTCGGATTGTTAGATAATTTACTCTCGCTCATTCTGCCGGGCATGATCAGCGCGTTCAACCTTATCATTCTGCGTACGTTCTTCTCGACGATCCCTGCAAGCCTAGAGGAATCAGCCTATCTGGATGGCAGTTCGCACATTGGCACGCTCATTCGAATCGTACTGCCGCTGTCGCTGCCCGTGCTGGCAACGCTCAGCTTGTTCTATGCGGTAACGAGATGGAACGGATTTATGGATGCGCTCTTCTACATTACAAATTCGGAGCTGTATCCGATCCAGCTGAAACTGTATCAAGTCGTCATGAACAGCATGGTGACCGACTTAACGGCACAGGAAGGCGCAGCGCAGATGGATGTGGTGCCGGAGGGGATCAAGGCAGCGAGCATTATGTTCGCCACAGCACCGATTCTGATCGTCTATCCTTGGCTGCAGCGTTATTTTGTATCCGGTATCATGGTCGGCGCCGTTAAGGGCTGATGAAGCGGATGCGCACATCCTAAGCGAGATCCTGCGTTTGGTTGATCTCCCTGTCTGCAGCAGGGGTGCAACATATAGAAAAGTTCTGAAGCTTCGTGATCAATAATGTACAATTTTAACGAAAAGGGGATCTGTGCATGCAAACAAAGAAATGGATCGCAGCTTCGGCTGCAGCCGTACTGCTCGCTGGTGTCGTATCAGCCTGCGGAAGCTCGAATGATGACTCGAACAGCTCGTCGACTTCTTCCTCCGAAGGTACAACAAGCCAACCAAGCGGCAAGCAAGTCACCCTGAAAGTTGAAGTGTTCGATCGCGGCAATGCGCCGGCAGGAGCGGGCCCGGTAACCGACAACTATTGGACGCAGTGGATTCAGAAGGAATTCGGCGATCCGAACAATATTAAGCTCGAGTTCGTTCCTGTACCGCGTAACCAAGAGGTTGACAAGCTGAACGTGCTCATGGCAACCGGCGATGCGCCTGATATCGTATTTACTTACGACATGAACACGATCTACAATTACATCAAGGATGACGGCTTGGCAGACCTGACGCAGCTGATCGGGAATGCGCCGAATCTGAAGAAATATCTAGGCGACGAAGTGCTGTCCTACGGCGTATTCAGCGGCAAGCAGTACACGATCCCGGCGAAGCGGACGCTGCAATTCACGCAGTCCTCGTATATCCGCAAGGATTGGCTCGATAGGCTGGGCCTGCCTGTGCCGACAACGACACAACAGTTCTACGATACGATGAAAGCGTTTAAAGAGAAGGACCCGGGACAAGTGGGCAGCAAGCTGATTCCTTACGACTTCAGCGCGATCAACGGCTCGAACATTACTAGTCCATTCGTGCTGGTGAACTCCTTCGTTCAGAAGATGTCGGAAGAAGACTTCTACACGTTTGCGTCGACGAATAACACGATTCCAGAGCTGCTGAAGCCAGGCTACAAGGATGGGTTGCAGTTCCTCAATAAAATGTATCAGGAAGGTTTGATCAATCCGGACTTTGCGCTCGATAAGGATGGCAAACAATTCGAGAGCGATGTGGCCAATGGTTATGTAGGCGCTTTCACATCGTTGGCTGCTCACGCGAATCTGATGGCGCCGGGCAAAGTATTCGACACGCTGAAGCAGAACGTCGCGGGCGCAGAGTTTGTCGCAATGGATCCGTTCACGGATGCAGAAGGCAAGTCGCCGAAGGCGATCTATGATCCGATCGGCGCTCACATCATGATTCCGAAGAGCAGCAAGCATGCGGCGGAAGCGATCAAGTATCTCGATTGGATGGCGCAGTCCGACATTCTGTTCACGCTTCAGAACGGGATCGAAGGCCAGCACTATACGATGGAGAACGGCTTCCCGAAAGCGATCACGACGGACGAAGCGAAGAAGACGTTCTACAACAACAGCGACATCGCCATTATTTCGAATGGCAAGGAGTTCGGCTCGACGGACAAGAACATCGAGGCGACCGGCTATCAGTTCCCGGGCTATGAGGAGCTCGCGAAGCAGACGATTCGCAACGCGCTGAAGGACGGCTATACGATGCCGCGCTTCGATCATCCGATTGACTCCGAGATCAAATACGGCACGACGCTGAAGGATAAAGCGATCGAAACGATCGTGAAGAGCATCATCGCGAAGCCGGATCAATTCAGCGCAATATTCGACGCAGGCATTCAAGAGTATTTGAAAATCGGCGGTCAAGCCGTTCAAGACGAACGCCGCGCTGCTTACGAAGCAATGAAGAAGTAATCTGCATAGGACAGAACGGACAAACCCCATCCATCTATGGGGTTTGTCCATATTTCATAGACAGGAAGGATTGGGTAGATGAAGGTCAATAACAACTACATTATGCGGATGCTTCTATCGTATCTTCCCATTCTTTTCATAACCATCAGCATTCTGATCTTCATCTCGTTCTCGATTATGAACCAGCTCAACGTTCGCAATGCGATCCAAGCGAACAACCTAACGGCTAAGTATGTGACCAATATGGTAGACAGCTCGCTGAAGAACATCTCGATCGATGCGCAGAAGCTGGTCGAAACCGGCGGGACGCTGCAGAAGTTTCTGGACGCGCCTTCGGATAAAGGGCTGGAATTTGATATTTCCAATTTGTTGAACAGCCTGGTCATTCGCTATGGACTGATCGATTCGGTGTATCTATACCGTGCCAAGGATGGCAAAGTGCTTGATCAGAGCACGATTCGTCCACTGAGCCAATTTCCGGATGAGAGCTACGTTCGAAGCACGCTGGATCAGCCTTATACGGGTGTCTGGTCGTCGCCGCGCGAGCGCATAAGCGGCGGTCTCAGCGGGTCTACGATCGTTCGTGTATCCTCGCTAGGGCTGAAGATCCCGCGTGATTCCGGCAGTCTCGGTTATTTGATTGTTAATGTGAAAAATGACGCCCTTAAGTCCTACATCGACCAGATGATCGACCATACGATTACGACTGCGGAGCTATACGATTCGCAAGGTGTATCGTTCTTTAACGCAGATCAACCGGTCTCGTCTTCGAATCGGCTGAGCGCCGATGTCGTCTCGAACTATACGGGCTGGACATACAGAATAAGCATTAAAGGCGGGCAGCTGCTCGACTTCTTGTTCCACGGCAGCACGCTGTGGATTCTGTTAGGATTAAGCGCCATCGTTGTAGCGATCGGCTCGACCTTCTATGTGACGCGAAGAAACTACAAGCCTATCGAATCGATCTTGCATCGAATTGAACGTTTCTCTTCCATCGTGAAGACGGGAGATTCGAAGGTGAAGGCGAACGAGTTTGCTTTTATCGATCAGGCGATTGAACGTTTGATTACGAACAATATGTCATTCCAAGAGCAGCAGCAGGAGCATCTCGTCATTCGGCGCCAACAGTTTCTGCAGATGCTGCTGAAGGGCGAATTCAGCGAGGAGCGCGGAGCATGGGAGCAGGAGTGGCAGCATCTGGGCCTGTCGGCCGGCCACTTCATCGTCGGGGTACTGGAGCTGGACAGTTATGTGCAGTTCGGCCTGAAATACAACCCGAATGATCAATCGCTGTTCAAATTCATTATTAGCAGCGTGGCGGTGGAGACGGCGGAGCAGAATGGTCTGCGCATCGTCGCGGAGTGGATCGCGAAGAACCAGCTCGTCGTGCTGCTCATCTCCACCGACTCCAGCATGCTAGAGCATCAGATGCTGCAGCTGGCCGAGCAGATCCGTTCTTGGGTCGAGGGGCATCTCGATTTCACCGTCACGATCGGGATCGGAGCGCCAGTTGATGAAGATGCGGCTATTGCCCGTTCCTTCGAGGAAGCAGAAGCGGCTGTCAGCCGGAAAGTATCGCTTGGCTCGAATCAGATCATTGATGCGGTTGAAGTGCGCGGAAGGCAGGATGGCGAATGGTTCGATTATCTTGAGATGATTCGAACGATCGTACGCCAGCTTCGCATGTCGGAGCTGGATTGGCAGAGCGAGCTGAAGCAGCTGTTCAGCGAGATGGCCGTTCAACGTCTGCGCAAAGGGGATGTTGACCGTCTGCTGCATTATTTTATTTTCCACCTGGAGTATGAGTTGGATGGTTCGCTTCCTGAAGCGGTAAAGCCTTGGCAGGATGAGGTTAAACCTGCGCTGGCAGCAGCTGTGGAGCGGTCCGACACGCTGCAGCAGCTGGAGCTGGACTTCCAGACTGCACTTACGCAATTGTCGGGGCAGATTGGGGAGCTGTCGCAGAGCCGACGCCACAATACGCTTATGCGTGAGATTCGCGACTTTGTTGCTGAGCACTATTTGGATCCGAATCTGTCGCTTACCTTCCTAAGCGACCGGTTCCAGATCAGCTCCAAATATTTGAGCCAGCTGTTCAAGGAAAGCATCGGCGAGAACTTCAGCGATTTCTTGATCGGGCTGCGTATTGATCATGCGAAGCGGCTGCTGCGGGAGACGGATGCTGCTGTGCAGGATATTTCGGATCAGATGGGGTACAGCAACCCGACCTCGTTCATCCGTGTGTTCAAGAAGATCGTCGGACTGTCGCCTGGGCAGTACAGGGAGTCGCTGACGAAGAGTGCGGCTCGCGGCGGCGGTCAGCATGAGCAAGATGCGTTTGAGAAGTCAGAGGAGCACGAAGATAACAGTTCAGCAGGATAGCTATGAGAGAGGAATGAACCAGTGATGTTTGATCAGAACCAACCGCTTCAACTGAAAGGTGAAGTACAGATCTATGCTGCCGAGCTTCCTACCTCGGTACAATATGCGCTTCGCATGCTGGTAAGAGATTTCGAGACGGTGCTCGGCAGTAAGCCGGAGCTCGTATCGAATGTGGAGACGGCAGCGCTCTGCATCCGCTTCGCTGAGGAGAGGGATCAATGCCCGCAGCGTGCGGAGGCTTTCGGTTTCCGGTTCTACTTGGAGGATGGCCGTGCGTCTTGCTTGCACATTGTCGGGAATGATGCGCTAGGACTCATCTATGGCATGCTGGAGTTTAGCCGCATCTACCTTGGGATTCAGCCTTTCTGGTTCTGGACAGATCAGACGATTGCTGAGCGCAGTGAGATCAGAGTCCCTTGCCAGAGCTATGACTCTCTTGAAGCGAAGGTTCGTTATCGGGGCTGGTTCGTGAACGATGAGGTGTGCCTGATCGGATGGAAGAAGCCGTATCCGCCTTCGCCAGAAGTATGGGAGCCGGTATTCGAAGCGCTGCTGCGATGCGGCGGCAACATGGTCATTCCGGGCACGGACCTGCCTCGCGACGGTATTCATTATAAGCTGGCGTCCGAGATGGGGTTGTGGGTGACGCATCACCATGCCGAGCCGCTTGGCGCCGAGATGTTCCTGCGCGCTTATCCGGGACGTACCGCGAGCTATCATCAAGCGCCGGAGCTGTTCGAGCATCTATGGGCGGAAGCAATAGAAGAGCAGAAGGATATGAACGTACTCTGGGTGCTCTCGTTCCGTGGACAGGGAGACAAGCCGTTCTGGATCGACGATCCGGCCTTCGATACGTCCGAGAAGCGCGGCGCGATGATCAGCAAGGTTATCCGCAAGCAGCATGACATGATTAGCGGCGCCGTCGACAATCCCGTATGCTGCGTTGCGCTCTATGGCGAGATATCGGAATTGTACAAAGGCGGCTATATCGATCTACCGGACGGTGTCATCAAAATATGGGCCGATAACGGCTACGGTCGAATGGTTTCCCGTCGTCATGGCAACCTCAATCTGCGAGTTCCGTCGCTTCCTGCGGCAGGTGATGAGGGCGAGCATGGCTTGTACTATCACACGACGTTCCACGATCTTCAGGCATCAAACCATCTCACGTTGTTCCCAGGGTCGGCATCGTTCTTGAAGCAGGAGATTGAAGCGGCATTCGCGGCAGGCGCCGATGAATATTTGCTGCTCAACTGCGGCAACATCCGGCCGCACGTGTATTCGCTTGATATCATTCGGCAGTTATGGACGACTGGCGAGATTGACGTCGATCAGCATTTGCAGCAATTCGTCAGCAGTTATTATTCGGATGAGGCTCATCATGCCGGGCTCGCAGAGCTGTATCGCGCTTACTCGGAAGCGGCGCTTCCTTACGGCCCGAATGCGGACGACTTGGCCGGAGACGAGTATTATCATCACCCGGCCAGACAGATTATCGGCCACTGGCTGCAAGGCAAGTCGGAGCAGCCGGATCCGCGGCTGTTCTGGGCTGCAGGGGATGTTCCATTCGATGAGCAGGTGAAGGGATTCGAGACGCGGCTTGAATCTGGCATTCAGCAGTGGCGAGCGTGGCTCGATCGCTGCGACCAAGCGTTGGCCAAGCTCGGAGAGGACGATCAGCGCAGAGCGATCGACCAGCTTCGTTTTCACGGGGCGCTCCATTTGTCCGGTTGTGAAGGCTTCTACTGGCTCTGCCGGGCGTATGAGCAATTCAGCCAGCAGCGTTATCCGCAGGCGTTCGTCTTTGCCTCGAAGTCGATGTGGAGCTATCAGGAAGGGCTTCACGTTCTGCGTCAGTCGGAGCATGGCAAGTGGGAGCGCTTCTACGAGGCAGACTGGCTCACGAATATTGAGAGCACGGTCCACAATGTCGATACGCTTAGACGTTTCATCCGCATGCATGGCGACAGCCCGGACTTCTTCCTCTGGTACAAGGAATACTTGATGCCGGTGACCGAGAAATACATTTATCTCGAGAATACGCACCGCAACCCGCTGTCGGACGACGAACTGGCGAAGCGGCTGGACGCGTTTTTCAATCAATAAAAGTTAGCGCGGAGAGCCGTTCTGAAGCATCTGAGGATGTTTCCGGACGGCTCTTCTTGCATGAAATAACGATCTAGCGGAATAGAAGCTGCATTTCATGCAGGTTGACGATAATCTACACTTTGACCCAAGACCGGATAGACCGCAGCTCGTCGGATATAAAACGCAGTGGTTCGCTATGAAATCGACGGACACGGACAGCGTCGTACAAATACTTGGTCTAACAGACTTGCTATCGCAGCAGCGTGGACAATAGATCCTTTGCTCGAACACAAGGAGTTGGGCACAGATTACGTTGGGCGTTTTGTCGTGAAGTGGAAATAGTTCTCAATTTCTAATTCATACCGTATAGATTGGATTTCGATGGAGAACAATGAGGACTGAGCTAAAATTCGAAAGGAGTGAGAAGAAATGGATACGACATTGGGAGCAGATGAGGTTCTGCAGCTCATTAGAAAACTCCAATCAAGTGGCGGCTCAGTCAATAAAAAGCAAGTGAAGCAGAACAATCCGGAGCTGATGCGCAATGCATTATTTTATTTCCCAAGCTGGGAGCATGCGCTGAAGAACGCAGAAATCTAATAAACGTACCCTACACTATACGTACTATTGAACGTACTTTAAACAAAGCCACAAGGCTAAGGCTGCCGAGAAATTCTCGGCAGCCTTTATTGTTCCATAGAGGGGAGCTAGACTATAAATCGAAGCACCATGATAGATATAATACCGACTACAACGGTGCCTAATAAGCTGCGCGTTAAGATTGCCATTAAGAACGTGGGCAGCGATGCAAGCAGCTCTGCATTATTGGCGATAGGGGCGAGCTCGCCGTTGTCCATGAACAGTTCTTGTCCGACCAGGGCCGCCATGACGGTTATCGGAACATAATTCAACCAGCGCAATGCCCAGTCGGGCAATTGTAAGCGGCTAAGAACCATAAGCGGCAGCACTCTTGGAATCAAGGTAACGAGACTACAGCCAATAATGATGAGAAGGATGGACCATCTTATTTCCATCGTTCCACCGCCATTCCGATCGCAGCCGCCGCCATCGTTGCAACAATGACACCTACGCTTGCAGAGGACATCATCGTCACCAAGATAACGATAATTACAGCGCTAATCGCAACGATAATATCGACACGGATCTTCGAGCGGCTCATCATGAGAAGGACGAGAAGCCCGATAAACATGGCTGGCAGCGCATAATCCAGACCGAATTTCTCAGGATTCGTAATCCACTGCCCCATGAAAGCACCTGCTATATTCGCAGCGATCCAATTGAGATACGCGGCCACATTAAGGCCGTTCATCCATCTCGCGCTGATCGATTTCTTGTTCGTTGTTTGATTAATCGCCACGCCGAACGTTTCATCTGTGAGCAATGAACCGACTAGTGCATTCTTCAGAGGCGTAAGGTGGCGAAAATAAGGCGATAATGCCGCGCTCAGCAGCAGGTGGCGAAGGTTTACAAAGAAAATGGTGAAAACGATAGCGGCTGCCGAGCCATTCGCTGCGATCATGCCGGCAAAGATAAACTGGGCCGATCCCGCATAGATAAGCACGCTCATCAGTGTGATCTCCGCTATGCTGAGTCCAGCGGTTTTGCTGACAACGCCAGCGGCAAAGCCGATACTCAAGTAACCCAATAAGGTAGGAATGCAGTCTTTGACGCCTTGAAGGAAACTTTCCTCGCCTGCAGTCTTGTGTCTGTCTAGTTGTGTATGGTCCTGCATGCTATTCTCTCCGTCCTGCTAATCTGGATAATGATGGTTTTAAAGTAGGTAACCGTCGTTGCGCCAGAACTCCGATAGTTATGAGGCTTGTCTGCTTTAAAATGAATAATATATCACGTACAGTGCTAGATGAATACGTCGGCCGGGCGATATGTCATAGGAAAAAGGCTGGATCCAAAGTCACAATCGACCTTTAGACCCAGCCTTTGTATTTGTTCAACCACAGCGGCATATCAGGCTATAGCCGACTACAAATGCGCTTGAATCGCCTCGCGTATTCGCGCTAATGTGGGCAGCAATTCAAGGTTCTCGATGACATGCTCGCACTGTTTGCGGTAGATGACCTCATCGGTATAGGTGTTCAAATATTGATCGGCGACCTCGAAAGAAAGTCCCTTCGCTTCCAATCTTGCTCGCACCGTTGCTTTGTCTGTATACAGGAATAGGCGAATGACGGCCGATCCGTAACGCTTCTTGAGCGCATCCGCCCCTTCGGGATTTACAATAACGTATGCATTGCGCTTCGCATGGAACAGCGCGTTCTCCACATCTGCGCGCCGAACGCCGTATCGCTGTCGGTTGATCGTGACCGTCTCCGCGAACGCTCCGTTTCGCTCCAGTTCCTCGAATGCTTCTCGTGTGACGAAATGATAATCTCGATCCGGCTTCCCAGCAGCATCGCTTGCGCGTGGCGGCCTAGTCGTATAGGAAGGAATGGGATACATGCCAAGCTCCTCGCCGATCCGATTGCCGATTGTTTTGCGGCCTGAGCCTCCTGTACCTGTGAATATGAATAGAAACGGTCCCGCCATAGCGCCCTCTCTCCCTTCATCCTTCGTTACACGTATAATTGTCACAATATTCAGATGTGTGTTGCTATATACGTTTTCGACATTGCTTGCCATTTTCCTTTAGGAAACCTTCTTCTGATCTGGATGTTTCCGGCATAAGCTGGTACTAAAGCGTGGGGACAACATCTGCAGCAGGAAGGAGGCGGTCATCGGTGGCACGATGGGGAAGGCGCTGGATGTGGAGCGGCCGCATTCGAACCGTCCGATTTCAGTCTGGCAGCAGGATGAAGCCTGCGAAGCAAGTACGTCCATTCCGCGGCGGCAAACCCGCCTTATTCAGCAGCTTGAGCAGGCCGAGCACACGGCCGAAGCGATGGCACAGCAGCAGCGGCAAGCCTGTGCGTACTTCCGTGTTAAGCGGCGGTGGCGGCCGCCGTGCCCAGTCAGGCGGCGGCTTCCGTCTGCGCAAGCGGACGATCATTCTGCTGCTGCTTGGTTTAGTTATTGCCTCAGGCTCCCTTACGGCAGCCTATATTGATCGTCATCTGGGACCGCCTCTTATGACGGTTGCGGAGCTGCGCGTTAAGCAAATCGCGACACAGGCTATCAATAAAGCGATATCGGAGCAAGTGGCAGGCAAGTCCGACTTCGAGCAGCTGGTGGATTGGAAGACGAATAACAGCGGTAAAGTGTCCGGCTTCATGCTGAACTATGCGGAGCACATGCGGATTACGAGCCAGACGATCAGCACCGTGCAGCAAACGCTCGACGAAGTGGGCAGCATTCCGGAGCATATTCCGATCGGGCAAGCATTCGGCAGTACATTCATCTCGTCTTATGGACCGCGAGTCCCGGTTCATTTTGAGCCGATCGGATCGGTGAAGGTGGATCTGAATACGAGGCAGCAGGATGCGGGCATCAACATGATTCTCGTCGAGGTGTATATTCGAATCGAAGCGGAAGTTTCCATCATTATTCCGTTCGATACGAAGCCGGAGAAGGTAACGACGGAAATTCCGATCTCGTATTTGCTTGTCGTAGGCGATGTTCCGATGTATTACTACGACAACAAAGGCCAGCCGGTCGGTCAGTCCGCCGCACAGGCGCCAAACATTGCCCTTCCAGGCGTCGGAGCAGGGGCTGCAGGAAGCAGCGCGGATAACAATTCCGAAGCGGCATCTGGCGACGGTGATGCATCCGGCGGTGAAGACGAGTCGGTCGGAGCGAGCGGATCGATCGACCCCTCGAATTCGGATGAAGCTGCTGATGAATCGTCGTAAAACGAACAAAGCCGCACAGGGATATCTTAAAGATCGTCCCTGTGCGGCTTATGTTCATTTTTTGCGGGAAGAACGCATTCGATTGCGCTCATCGATTTCCCATTTGCGGAGCAGCGGATATGGGTCGAACGCCCACTCAATCAGTCCGCGGTCACGATAGACACCATAATGGAGATGCGGCGGAAACTTGCCTGATGTGCCTGGTTTGCCGTAGCCCGAGCTGCCGACCCAGCCGATCACTTGACCAGGCGTTACGATGTCGCCTTGATTCAAGTCCTTCGAATAACCGGACAGATGCGCATAATAATGGTAGAAATTGTTCAAGTCTCGAATGCCGAGCCGCCAGCCGCCGTAAGGGTTCCAACCCTTTACCTCGACTATGCCATAGGAGGTTGCTCGCGCCGGCACCCCGTGGCCTGCGAAAATATCGGTTCCCTCATGGACGCGTCTGCCGCCCCAGCTTCTTCCCGTTCCCCATGTGCTCCTGTAAGAGTAATTGCTTCCGATCGGGATAGGGAAGGAATGTTGGAACAGATCGAGCGTGCCGAATTTCTCATAAATGGAAGCGAATTGCACGATGCGCTGGACGGCGCGCGAGCTGTGGTAATAATCCCACAACGCAATGGCAAAGTCGTCCCCTGCATCGCCGTACTTCATCAGATGGGAGGCGCTTGTATACAGCAGATCCACGTCACTCGTACGGTCCGCTGTCCCATCGCCATCTCCATCTTTTCCTTTGCCGCCGAACCAGCGGATCGAAGCGGGGATGACATCCTGCTGATTCGGGTTCAATGCCCCGGACCAATCCTCTTCGGATATATAGATGCCGGTTAGGACACCTAGCTGAGATCGCGTCTTGGGACGGGCTTTCGTGATCGTTCGTTCATACTGGTCAATTGCGGCAAGCCGATACCACGGTACGTTCGTCCCGAGGCTGATTCGGTCATACAATTCTTTACGCGCTTTGTAAATGTCTGCATCAGACATCTTCTGTTCGTTGCTGCTCGCACTGGTACTTTGTGCTAATTCCGACGGCTTGTCTGCCTTCACACCAGGAACAGGAGCAGCAGCCGCCAAGACGCAAGGAGCGGCAGCAGCGACGGCCGCGGTCATTACGACCAGCCGGAACGCGCTTCGAATGACATGTCGCATAGGGTAGGCGGCCACCTCCAACGATATTAACAGTGAAATGCGGGTGCCGGAGAAGGCCCGGCGTTCTTGCCGTTATCGTTTGCAAATCATTGGATTTTATTCGAAACGTGCTATAATGTAACGGAGAAGACCGAAGAAAGCAGGTAATCTGCATGAGTACGAAACGTAAATCCCCCGAGAAGAAGCCGGAATGGCTCAAGATTAAATTAGCGACCGACGGCAACTATGCCGAGATTAAAGATATGATGCGTTCCAAGACGCTTCACTCCGTATGCGAGGAAGCGCGTTGTCCGAACATCTACGAATGCTGGGCGAATCGCACAGCGACTTTCATGATATTAGGCGATATTTGCACTCGCGCATGTCGGTTCTGTGCGGTGAAGACCGGCCTGCCGACGGAGCTTGATCTGGCTGAGCCAGAACGGGTGGCAGAGGCAGCGGAACAAATGGGACTGCGCCACTGCGTCGTTACATCGGTAGCGCGCGATGATCTGGCAGACGGCGGAGCGATGATCTTCGCAGAGACGATCAAGGCGATTCGCCGGCGCTTGCCATTGTGCAGCGTTGAAGTTCTTATTCCAGACTTCCTCGGCAACGAGGAATCTCTTCGCATCGTAATGGATGCGAAGCCCGATATTCTTAATCATAATATTGAGACAGTCGAACGGCTGTCCAATCGCGTTCGCGCACGCGCGAAGTACGCGCGATCGATCGAGCTGCTCCGCAGAGCGAAGGAAATGCAGCCATCGATTCCGACCAAGTCGAGCATCATGCTTGGCGTGGGAGAGCAATTCGATGAGGTTCTGAAGGCAATGGACGATCTGCGGGCTGTCGATTGCAACATTTTGACATTGGGACAATATTTGCAGCCATCGCCAGGCCATCTACAGATCGACCGGTATGTGCATCCCGATGAATTCAAGCAGCTTAAAGACGAAGGGATGAAGCGCGGCTTCAGCCACGTCGAGTCAGGTCCACTCGTTCGCAGCTCCTATCATGCGCATGAGCAGGTGAAGTCAGCCGAACAAGCGACGGCTGCAACCTAGGGACCCGAAGTCAACCTTCATGAAGGAGTGGGGACCATTCTTATCGGCGGCAAACGTTACGAACTAATCGTAGACCATAAGAACGGCTGGAATCCGTCCGCATTTCGTGATCGCTACAGCGATGTGCTCGAGCGTTACGATTATATTATCGGAGATTGGGGCTATAATCAGCTTCGGCTGAAGGGATTTTTCCGAGATCAGCATCCGAAGGGGAATAAAGATAGCTTTATATCTGGACTAGTCGATTATATTAATGAGTACTGCAATTTCGGGTGCGCTTACTTCGTCATTCAGCGCCATGAGACGAGCGAGCAAGAGCTGGCCGATATGAATGAGCCGGATCTGCTGCTGACGCCGCCATCCTCTTCCGAAGCCGGAGGCGAGGATGCGGTCGTGGCGCTTGATGAGAACGGTGACCCGATCGTGCTTCGCGAGCATATTCGCAAGCCGCATCCGGTACGCAAAGAAGCGCCTGTTCGGACAGAACGCGCAAGCCAGGAGACAGGCGGCCGTCCAAGCAAGAACGGTGCGCCTTCCCAGCGCAAGGATGCGCGCATCAGCAGCGACCGCAAGGACGCGGAAGATTTCGGCTTTGACAGCGGCGGCGACCGTCGAGGCGGCGGGCAGCAGCGCGGCGAACGCAGAGGACAAGATCAGCGTCCGCACAACGGCCAATCACGCGGCAGCGATCGCAGCGGCGGCGAACAGCCTCGCGGCGGCAAGCAGCAGCGAGGAGGCAATGAGCGCAGCGGCGGCGAATTCCGCGGCAAAGAGCAGCAATCCCGCGCTCAAGAGCAGCGCGGCGGCGGGCCGCGCAGCGGCGGACAGCAGCCTCGCGGCGGAGGCAACGGTGGACCGCGCGGTGAGCAGCAGCAGCGCAGTGGTCATCCGCGTGGCGGTCAAGAGCAACGCGGCGGCGGGCAGCAACGGTTCGACAGCGAGCTGCCGGGCCCAGACGGTTTGCCGGCGGAAGGGCGCCAGCGCTTCAAGCACCGCAAGGGTCAGAAACGTCTGCCGATCCCACCGCGTGAGCAGACGGTTGCCGCAACCAGCGAAGCGGCACTGACGCAGCGTCCGAAGCCAACAGGCGGAGACAACGGACAAAACTCCTAGTATAGATAGAACAGAAGAAGCTGTACGGAACGTCGGCATTGCGTCGACCACCGTACAGCTTCTTTTTGTAAGGGCTTTATTCAGTAGAATGTTGAATCTACAACACTCATCCAACAACCGATATTTCACCCAAACGAAAATAAGCGCTGCTCAGCCATGCTCAGCAACGCTTTTCCCGAAAACACACTTTTCACGCACCAACCAAAAGCTGTGCCCGACGGGGCACGCGACTCCGAGCAGGCAGTAACTAATCTGCACTATAGCCGATCCCACGCCACATCCGGGGTCCAGGGGTCGGAGACCCATGGGGCCCTCCCTTGCAGGGAGGGTTTGGGTGGGTAGAAAAAAATCGCATTTAAGCGGGGTACAAGGGGCGGGGCCCCTTATTACTGTACCTCGTACCCAATAAACGCTTCACGTACACGATTCCAGAACGTAAAGGGACGGTAACGCGCGAAGGACACTTTGCGGTTGGCAACCGCGCAACGAATGGAACGAATATCATCGCGCAGTATTGTAATATGATCGATCGCCAGCATTATGCGCTGTTTCTTCGTCGATAGAATATCGCAGTGATGATGCTTCGGCAGCAGCACCGATGAACCAAGCGTACGGTAGACGCGGTTGTTGATCGATGCGATCTCGGCAATTTGCAGCGATTCGATGGACGGATGTACGATAGCGCCGCCCAAGCTTTTATTGTATGCGGTACTGCCGGAAGGGGTGGAGACGACAATCCCATCGCCGCGGAACATTTCGAATGTCTCATCATTGATGCTGATCTGTGCGACAAGCGTGCCGTCTACGCCTTTAAGCGTGAATTCGTTCAAGGCGATGTAAGAGGACGTGCCTTCGGACGTCTCCACTTCGATCTGCGCCAGCGGGTAGCTGACGATTCGCGGCTCCTTCGCGGACATCACTTCCACCAGCTCTTCAAGCTCGTCGGCCTTCCAGTCGGCGTAGAAGCCAAGATGCCCGGTATGAACACCAACGAACGATACGAGATCGGCACGATGGGAGTAGGTGTGGAAGGCTTGCAGCAGCGTACCATCACCGCCGATCGATATAATGACGCTAGGCGAAGCATCGTTGCGTACCATTCCTCGTGCTGCAGCCAACTCGTGAAATTTGGCTGCGAGCGAGCGCGACAGCTCGTCCCCGCGATCTAATATAGTGTAGTTTAAAATGGTAAAGCAGCTCCTTCCGCACTCTTCAACTTAACTGTTTAGATCATAGCGGAAAATAGCGTCCTTGACAACGTCAAGGGGCTTTAGTTCGGACCAAGCATTCCCCACATCGCGTATACAAGCAGAGCGGCAAGAATGCTGTGAATGAACCTGGCGACGACGAATGGGCGATACCGAAGCCCCGTACTGCTTAGTATGCTCGCAACCTGCGCATGAACGGATAAACCAGCCCAAGATAATACCCATGCTGCTATCGCTGCTTGATGCATGAGCACGCCGCCAGCAGCGCCTGCCGAACGGGAGCCGAGCGTTACCTCGAATAACCCGAATACGACAGCGTCTGTGAGCGGCTTCGGCAGACCGATGTAGCCGAACAGCATTTGAAGCAGATTGGTCAGCGCATCGATGGCGCCGGATTGTCGGAGCATCTCCATCATCGTAGAGAAGAAGACGACGAGACCGCCGACGACGATCATAAGACGAAGCGCGGATTGCACGGAATCTTGAAGGAGACGACCGAACGGTCGGCCATCTTGAAGCCGTGCTTTATGCATCGCTTGCAGTGCTTGAACCAGCCGGTTGCCGCGCTGCTCGGCTTTAACAGGGGGCTCGCTCATCGGCTCTTTCCTGCCGTGGTAACGCATGAGAAACCCGATGAGCAGTCCGCTGCCGTAGTGGGCGGCTGCAAGAATCGGCGCAAGGTCGACGCGATGGAAGAATCCGATCGACACTGCGCCAATGAGGAAGATCGGATCGGACGTTGTCGTGAAAGCGACCAACCGCTCGCCTTCGGTTCTTGTAATAAGCTCTTGTTCGCGCAGTTTAGCGGTAAGTCGCGCACCGACGGGATAGCCGGACACGTAGCCCATGGCAACAACGAAACCGCCGGAGCCAGGGATGCGGAACAGCGGCCGCATGAATGGATCGAGCAACGTCCCGAGGAAGTGGACGATGCCGAACCCAAGCAGTATCTCCGAGAGCACGAAGAACGGAAACAGCGCGGGAAACAGCACCTCCCACCAAACGGCAAGTCCGCGGACGGAAGAGTGGAGTGCTTCTGTGGGGAAGGCAATGAGCAGCAGACATAATCCGATCGTTGCCCACGCAATTGCAGCATCAGGCCGAAGCCAAGCTCGCAGCATAAGGGGGATGTCCTCCTTCCGGATGCATGAGGGTCGTCATTTCAGCCCGTCCAAACTCCTTCCTGAGCTATATGCCGGAAGGCTTAAAAAGATGACTTTTAAATTGACAGATAATTATAAAAATTTATTTCGAAAACGCTTGCAAAGTGGGATGCTATTGGCTGGAGGATGTGCTACAATGAAGTTAATTCCGGATAGCTTGGAGGGGATGCTCAATGGTGAGTGTAATTGCTGGTATCCTTGTATGCGCTTTCGTTTATGTCATTCGTGAGTCGTTGTTAGCTCCGGGGGAAGAAGATTACGAAAGCTGACCTGACACCTAAACTTCATATTCGACCGATGCCCGCGCTTGCGGGCATTTTTTTATATATGCGATAATGGACTTATCGAGTGTATGTCAGCGGCGAAGGCGACGATGGATAATTGGGACTTTAGACATGAAATGACATTCATGGAACGCAGGTTGAAACTTTTGTTTATAGTCTTTAAGAAATGATACTAAAGAACTAAACTTTTGGACGGAGGATGACGATGAAGTCTTATATAAGTATTTATGAAGCGATTGGAGAAGCAGCCGGAGTGCGGCGAGTCGTCGAAGCTTTCTATCCGAAGGTGCAGCAAGACCCGTTACTTAGTCCTTTATTCCCTGAAGATATACGCCCCGTGATGGAGAAGCAGGTGTTGTTCCTAACGCAATTCTTCGGGGGACCACAGCTGTATTCCGATGAATACGGGCATCCGATGATGCGTGCACGGCATATGCCGTTTCCGATTACGGTGGCTCATGCGGGAGCATGGCTCGGCTGTATGCGCGAAGCGCTGGAGGAGATCGGAATGCAGGAAGAACTAAGAGACGTCGTACTGGAGAGGCTAAGCGGACCCGCGCATCATTTTGTTAATACAACAGAACAATGATGGTAAGGAGACGTGGGACATATGGAGCCGTTATATTTAGCAAAGGTGAGCTGTTCTTGCTGTGATACCAGCTTTACGACATCACGCGTAAGACCTAGCTTCAAACGACAATACAAGACGGACTCCGATTTTTGCGGTTATTACAAAGAAGGAATTAACCCGGAATATTATGTCGTGCGTGTATGCCCTGAATGCGGATTTGCTTCTACAGTGAATAGTACAAGCCAATTGTCGGAGAAGCAGCGTTTCAATTATTGGGAACGAATCGGGAAGCATTGGCGGAACCGTGACTATAGCGGCGAGAGGACCTGCCAGCAAGCGCTTGAGACATACAAACTGGCGCTGCTGTGCGCGCAGGTTATCGATGAATCGGCGCGTGTGACCGCATCGGTGCTGCATCATATCGCATGGTTGTATCGCGAGTTAAACAATAGGGAGCAGGAGGTTCGTTTTCTTCGATTTGCACTTGATGCCTATGTTCAAGTGTATGAGAAGGAGGGCTCCTCGCTCAATGACGCTAAGTTGATGTATTTGATCGGCGAGCTGAATCGAAGAACAGGCAATGTGAACGATGCGGTTCGCTGGTTTTCTCGGATCGTGAACGATAAACGGATCGTCGATTCCGCGATGATCAAGGCCAGCCGCGATCAATGGCAGCTTATTCGTTCCGAACATGGCACGGTGGCGGACGAGACGGCTTAATATTGTCATGCCGTGCCAAACGAAAGGACCTCAGATTCCACGACGAAGTGGGACCTGAGGTCCTTTTGATTTTGAATGAGCTAATAACGGTTGTTTTACAATGCCAATTCTGCGAAAGATGCAGCTGCTGTGAACGTAGGTTTGATGTGCTAACGCAGCTTCTTGTCCGTCAGCAGGTAGTCACCGTCGACATTGAGAACGGTCACTCTGCCATGGCAGCAAGGAAAGACGAGCAGCTTCTTCTTGCCGTCCCGGATATCCGGCATCTCGGACGGCTTTAACGGCACTAACACATTGCTCGCATCGCAGAACGGGCAGTCCGATACATAAACATCGCCGCGAACGATATCATACGGCCATGTGTGATCGAACGGAATCATTCGGACTTGGGCTCCTCAGTGGATTGGCCGGATGGTGAAGGTGACTCCGATGCTTGAGCTTGAGCAGGCGCACTTGCCAGCTCGGCCATCTTCTGCAGCAGAATATGACGCGGCATATGCATCAGGTGCTCGATGGGCACCTTGAGTTGTTCAGCAAGCTTCACAGCGGTATCCGCTGAAATCTGTAAAGGTCGAGACATAGTCGATTCCTCCTGAAAGTAATTTGCTTTCTTCTTAGTACTGCTGCCTGCAAGCAAATTGCTTGATAAGAGCGAATGTGCAGAGCGCACGGCACATCGGATATAATAAAGTTATACACTGCATGCTCCAATTGCGCAAACTAGAATCCGATGGCGAGAGGTGGAATTGACAATGAGTCATACATATCCAATAACATGGGAGCTTGAATCGATCTATCCAGGAGGCTCCGGTTCGGCAGCTTTCAAGGAAGAATTGGCGGGCATGGAGCGTGACATCGAAGCGCTGACGAAGTCGTTGGATGACGCAGAGACTGCAGGCGAGCAGGACAAGTTTAAGATTCAGGCGCTGCTGACGGCATGGACGGAAGCGATTCAATCGATTACGCTGCGCTTAAGAGAGTCGGACTCGTTCGTCGCCTGCCTCATGGCACAGAACATGAAGGATGGAGCAGCGAACGGTTTGAACGATCGGGTCAAAACGATCGGCGCCCGCATGCTCGGCGCACTCACGAAGTTCGATGCGCGAATCGCTGCGGTAGCGGATGACGTGTGGAATGCGTGGTTGGCGGAAGGGCCGGCGGGAGCTGCTGCTTTCGCGCTTGCCGAGCGCCGCGAAGCAACGAAGGAGAAGATGGCTCCGGAGCTGGAAGAGCTGGCGGGCGATCTGGCTGTCGATGGCTATCACGGCTGGGGCGAGCTGTACAATACGATCGTCTCGCGGGCGAAGTTTGTCGTGAAGGAGCAGGACGGTACAGAGCGCATCTTGTCTGCCGGACAGATGCATAACCGTCTCTCCGACGGCGACCGCGCCGTTCGAGAGACGGCGATGGCGGAATGGGAGCGCGAGTGGAGCGATCTTGGCGAGCTTACGGCAGATTCTCTCAATCGTCTTTCCGGGTTCCGCTTGAAGCTGTATGAACGCCGCGGTTGGGATAATGTGCTGAAGGAGCCGCTCGCGATTAACCGGATGACGGAAGCAACGCTGAACGCGATGTGGGCTGCCGTTGAAGAAGGCAAGCCGCAGCTCGTTCGTTACTTGAATCGTAAGGCGGAGCTGTTCGGCATCGAGAAGCTGGATTGGCACGATGTTGAAGCGCCGATCGGCAGTGCAGCGAAGACGGTTCCTTATGATGAAGCGGCCGATTTCATCGTCGAGCGGTTCCGCCAATTCAGTCCAGAGATGGCGGACTTCGCATTGATGGCGTTCCGCGATGGCTGGATTGAAGCGGAGGATCGTGCGGGCAAGCGGCCAGGCGGCTTCTGTACGTCGCTGCCGAAGTCGGAGCAGACGCGCATCTTCATGACGTACTCAGGCACGGCATCGAACATCTCGACGCTTGCACACGAGCTGGGTCATGCTTATCACCAGCATGTGATGAACGACCTTCCGCCGCTTGCTCAGGATTATGCGATGAATGTGGCGGAGACGGCATCGACGTTCGCGGAGATGATCGTGTCCGATGCTGCCGTGAAGGTAACGGAGGATGCAGAGGAGAAGTTAGCGCTGCTGGAGGACAAAATACAGCGTGCAGTCGCCTTCTTCATGAACATCCACGCACGCTTCTTGTTCGAGACACGCTTCTATGCGAAGCGTCGTGAAGGGCTTGTCACAGCGGAGGAGCTGTCCGAGCTGATGGAAGCGGCGCAGCGCGAAGCGTTCTCGGATCAGCTCGGCGCTGTTCATCCGAGCTTCTGGGCATCGAAGCTGCATTTTTACTTAACGGATGTGCCGTTCTACAATTTCCCGTACACGTTCGGCTTCCTATTCAGCAGCGGCATCTATGCGCGCGCAGTGAAGGAAGGCCCAGCCTTCGCCGACAAGTATGTAGCGCTGCTGCGTGATACGGGACGTATGACCGTTGAGGAGCTTGCGCGTAAACATTTGGGAGTGGATCTGGAGAAGCCGGACTTCTGGCGTGAAGCGGTAGCGCTGACGACGGAGGATGTGGAGCAATTTTTGTCCATGACGGCTTCAAGATAGGGACATACCGGTCTTCTGCTGCATATGTTGTATCATGACTGACGAAGAGCAAGGGCCGCTTTCGTATCGACGAGAGCGGCCCTTGCTTTGTTGTGCTTTATTTTGGAAAGGTGCGGATCGTCTAGTTGATGAATGTATTGCGCACCCGCTTGGAACGGATGAAGTAACCGATCCACAGACTCGATATAATCGCGCTGATCACAAGGCCGGTTACGAGGCTTGTTTGTGTGATTGGCACGTCGGTTGCTGTCTCAAGATTGTCGATCTGCATAACGAGAATGAAGTTGAGAACAGAGAAGAGGAACGAGACGGCATAGTAGGTGATCATGAGCTTCGGCAGAAACTTCTTCTTCCGATAGAACGAGATAAGCGTGAACAGGACGAATAAGGTGAACACGGAATAGAAGGCGAGCTGCGTAATTAGAATCGGCTTCCAGAGCGAATCATAGGAGGCCGAAGCAGGATCGGTGAGCTTGTCCCATGCCGTTGTGTTGAAAATACCGTTGCCTATGACTTGAATAATGTCACTCAGCAGGGAGTAGATGAGGCCGATTTGGATGAGAATTAGCCATCCGCCAAGACCTGAGATCTGACGCGTTACTGCAGACTCATTGGCATTCACCTCGGAGAAACCGCCGAAACTAGGTTGTTTGTCCGTGTTATTGGTTGGATTAGACATTGCCGACACATCCTTCGTTAAGATAGAATTATATGGATATTATCGCTAGGCGCTGATTAATATTCGACTAATTATAAGAAATTCCTTCCAAATATTATTTAAAGATTTGTCTAAAACATCTAGCTCGAAGGAGAACACTTCATGGTGACGGAGAATCCTCTCGATTATGAACGGTTGAAGCAGAAGGCTTATCGGTATTGTCTGAACATAACGGCCAATCGTTGGGAGGCGGAGGATCTTACGCAGGAGGTGCTGCTGCGTATTGTTCGTGCACGGGAGAGTGACGCATCGCGTCTAATCTCGAATGCTTATATTTATAGAATCGCGAGCAATGCCTGGAGGGACAAGCTGAAGTCGGATAAACGCCATCTCCAAGTTTCGGACGAGGCGCTGGCGTCGCATGCTGCCGAAGATGACAGTCTAGCAGCGAGAGAGTTGCTGGAGATGCTGGCGCACCGACTGTCGCCGCGGGCGATGGTTATCGTGCTCCTGATGGATGTATTCGCCTTCACTGCTAGGGAGACGGCCGAATTTCTTCACGCAGCCGAGGGTACCATTCAAGTGACGCTTGGACGTGCACGTACTAGATTAAAGAAGCTGGCGAAGCTAGCCGCAGCCGGGCAAGAACCCGTGACAAAGCCGGAGGAGCTGTATGGACCGGATCATCATGGACATTTTGACCTCGACCAGCTTGTCCGTGCTTTCAAACGTCGGGATGCCCGCTCAATCTGCAGCGCGTACCTCGCTCTCGTTAAGCAGCGGATTGTCATCAGCAGGTTGATGATGGTGAACGGCAGACTCGCTTTCTATATGGAGGACCCCGACGGCAATCGGTTTATGATCACAGAATAATAGTAATAAGTAACTATCAATACCGGTGGGCAAGTTCATTCAAGCACACCGAGAATAAGATATATAAACTAGAACAGCAGAGGGAGTTCAAAACCCTCTGCTGTTTCAATTTTATATATCATTTGCTTTTGTTCGGCGATCCCTTAGCGATCAACGAAGTGAATGAATGTTTCTGTAGAAGCGTTAGCGTTCGCCTTTGTCAACCGGATTGTTACCTATTACGAATTCATATAATTCAAACAATCTGGGGACAACAGCGATCGTAAGAAATATTCATTTACGGAGTGTCCTCCGATAAGGTCAACGTCCGTCACAGCGGCAAATCCCGCCGACTGAAGGCAATAACTCCTGCAATGAAACATGCCGCCCCGATTAACATCAGAACAATCGAAGCCGCCGCCGGACTACCTCCGCCAGCCGCAATCTCACCCGGCCTGTACAGCGAGAAGATCGAAACAAACTTCAGCCACTGGACGCTGTCGCTCACCTTAGCAACCATATCCAGCCCGAACATGCCGAACACAATCGTACCCGATGTGCCCAGCGCCTTCTTCTCGTCGTTCATTACTGCGGAGACGAGGAACGAAATGCCGCCGACCGCCGTGAACAGCATCCATGCCACGAGGTTCAACCTTATGAAGCGGGTGCCGTCGAACTCGAACTTGTCGCCGATGAACCATGCGTTGCCGAGGAAGCCCGAAGCCGTCGTCACCAACATAATCAGCAGCAGACCAACCGCCAGCACAGCAGCCTGCGTCGTCGCCACATGCCGCCGAGTCGTCGGCGTCGATAATAGATATGCCATCGAGCCCTGATCAACCAGCCGCGCCAGCAGCGCAGTCGATACCATAAGCGAGAAGATCGAGAGAAGAATCGGAAGAATAAGTCCATAATATTCACCGGAGATGAAAGCTTCCATGCTGCCGAAGCCGCCTTGGATGTTGAACGCATTGACGACGCCCTCGGGCATCGATTTCAACAGATCATTGAGTGCGTCTGTATTTGCCGCCATGCCGGGGTAGAGCCAGAACATCAATAGAATATAGAAAGCCGAGCCGAAGGCATAGTTGCTGATGCCTTTCATATTGGTCTTGAGCATTTGCTTGAACAGCGGCGCATTCATCAGGCGTTCTCCCTCCGATCATAGTAATGCATGAACACCTGCTCGAGATTTTGGGCCGTAATGTCGAGGGATCGAATCGGATACTTCGCTGTTTCCTGAACGAGCTCATTATAATTGCCCTGCACCGCAACGGTCACCGAGCGATCATCGCGAGACTCTACAGGAACACGACCCGATCCGGCAAAATGCTCCGCATCCTCCGCGCGCTCGAACACGATGACGACGAGCTTGCGCTGCAGCGATTGGAGTTCGTGAATGTCGTTGACAGCGACGATCAAACCGTCTTTAATAATCGCGGCGCGGTCGCAGGTCCGCTCGATTTCGGGGAAGCTGTGGGAGGACATAAGGAACGTTGTCCCCTTCGCTTTCTCCTCGAGCACGAGCTCGATGAACGTCTGCTGCATTAACGGGTCAAGGCCGGACGTAGGCTCGTCCAGAATAATAAGGGCGGGGTCGTGCATGAACGCTGCGACGATGCCGACCTTCTGCTTCATGCCCTTGGACATTTTGCGAATCGGCGTATTGTCGTCGAACTGCAGTCTCTCGATCAATCGCGCTCGTTTGGCGGACGAATCGACGCGCTGCATGGAAGCTAGAAACGCGAGGAAGCTTCTGCCTGTCATTCCTTCAATGAATGCGATCTCGCCGGGCAGATAGCCAACGAGCTGCTGCACCTTGCCTTGTTCCTTCCAGCAATCGAGGCCATTGATCGTTGCACGGCCCTGATCGGGTTTCATGAAGCCCATAATGTGCCGGATCGTCGTTGATTTGCCAGCCCCGTTCGGTCCTAGGAAGCCGAATACTTCCCCTTGCTTCACCGTGAACGAAACGTCCTTAATGCCTCGGCCGCTTGCGAACTGCTTCGTCAGCCCATCAACGATTAGCATACTTCCTGCCTCCCGCGTCCTAGATAAAGTAGTTCAAAAAGTCCGCTTGATCCAACCTTCTCGGTTCTGAAAGCCGAACTTTTTGAACCTCTACTAGATATGAAATATTTTATTGTACAATTTCAAAACATATGATAATTTTAGCAAACGAAGAAGTCAATGGATTTGTGAAATTATAGGGTATATAAATTTCATAAATACCGCAGGCAGGAGGGCGTAATGAACGGATTCGAGAGGCGAAAGTCCGCGATCAAAGAGAAGATCATGAATACGGTGTTGGAGATTCTGCGAACATGCGAGCCGAAGAATATACGTATCGCAGATATTGCGGCGGCGGCGAACGTTTCTCAGGTTACGATCTATAACTATTTTGGCAGCAAGGAAGCGCTTGTCCGCGAATCGTTCAGACGGTACTTGGACAGCAACTATGCCCGTTTCGAACTGTTCATGGATGGCAATCCGACGTTAAAGGAAATCGTTCAATATACGATTCAGTTGGATAAGGAGACGTTCGAGACGTATTCACCGGCGTTGTTCCAGCAGATGTTGACTTCCGATCCAGAGCTTGCCAGTTACATAGAGGTGTTGTACCGGGAACAAGCAGCGCCAATGCTCGTTCGAATTATTGAAGAGGGCAAGAAGAAAGGCGAAATATCGACGTCGATGCCGACCGCAACGATTATGGCCTACATTGGCATGCTTAAGCTGCAATCTCAGACCTTGCTGGAATTAGCGCATCAGAGCGGCAGGAGCGGCGAGTTCATGGAGGAGATTATTAATCTATTCTTCTATGGCATTCGAGGCGTTGAGCAAGGACAATCCTAAGCTGCAAATACGAGACAACTTATTAGAGAAGCAGGAGGATGGTTGTGAACACGCAAACAATCAACACGAGGCTGGTACTGCTTGGCCTTATTCTTGGTATGTTCTTCAGTGCGCTGGAACAGACCATTGTCGGTACGGCGATGCCGACGATCATTGCGGATTTGCAAGGTTTTGAGATTTTCGCATGGGTAACGACGGCCTATCTCATTACGTCTACGGTCGTTGTGCCGATCGTCGGCAAAATGTCCGATATGTATGGAAGAAGGCTGCTTTATCTTATTGGTGCAATTATATTCGCTGGCGGTTCCGCCTTGTGCGCGACCGCTAATTCGATGGAAATGCTCGTCATCTTCCGTGCTGTCCAAGGGATTGGCGGGGGCATGCTGATGCCGCTGTCGCAGACGATTGTCGGTGATATCTTCACAGCTGAGCAGCGTGCGAAGTGGCAGGGCGTGTTCGGCGCGATTTTTGCATTGAGCTCGGTTATCGGTCCGTTCATCGGCGGTGTCATCGTTGACCATATTAGCTGGCACTGGATTTTCCTAATGAACCTTCCGTTCGGTATCTTGTGCGCTGTACTTATCTTTATCGGTTTGAAAAATGAGACAGTCAATCATCAGGGAAAAGCGAATATCGATTACTTCGGCATATTAACGCTAGTTCCAGGACTTGTGCTGCTTCTGCTCGGACTTACGTTCGCAGGCGATAAATTCGAATGGGCGTCCGCAACAAGCTACTGGGTATTCGGCGGCGCCATCGTGTTCATTCTGCTGTTCCTCTACGCAGAGAGCAAAGCGAAGGATCCGGTGCTTGATCTGTCGCTGTTCCGCAATCGCGTATTCGCTGTAACGAACGGTCTCGGGTTCCTGCTTGGACTTGGCATGTTCGGCGCGATCATGTTCGTACCGCTCTATATGCAGGGCATTCTCGGGGTTAGTCCGACGAAAGCCGGATCCACGATGACGCCGATGATGATTGCGCTTATCGTCTCCAGCGTCGTTGGCGGCCAGCTGCTTCTTCGGATGCCTTACCGAACGGTACTTGCTGTAGGCATGATCATCTCGACTGGCGGCTTCTACATGATCAGTACGCTGGGTCTTGAATCTTCGGAATGGACCGCTTATATCTACATGGTCATTCTCGGCCTGGGTATGGGTCTCGTCATGCCGACGCTTATGATTGCGGTTCAGAATGAATATGACAAAGAGAAGCTCGGCACAGTTACGTCGGCGGCAACGTTCTTCCGCTCGATCGGCGGTACGATCGGCATGACCATTCTGAGCGTTGTGATGAACCATTCGCTTAAGTCCAATGTGGAATCGATTGCGGCTGAAGAGCAGGCTAAAGGCAATGGTGCTGTTGTCGATTACGTGCAGAGTATCCAAGACAGCGGCACGGATCTGTACACCGTTATGGTCTCCCCTGACCAAGCACAGCTCCCGGAGGATATGAAGGCGGACATCATTCATTACATCCAGCTTGCATGGTCCAAAGCATTCTCGACGGTTGGTCTGTCCGGTCTTGCTTTCATCGCGGCAGGCATTCTCGTCGCCCTGCTGGTCGGTAACAAGCGAATCCAGCGCGACAGCGGCGCAGCGGCTCCATCAAAGGAAGTTAACCACGGTTCGTAGATAGGGAATGATACAAGATTAATAGTGTTTCGCGAATTATGACTATTAAATACGGATATATGACGTCATATATATAAGGCCAAAGAACAAACCGTCTCTCCAAGTATGAATATACTAGAGAGACGGTTTTTTGTGTGAGTTCGAAGGTTTGGGGCGGTAGATAAAAGGGTTGCGAGTAATAGGGGGCATCAATGGGCGGAGACTGGTGAATTTCAACGAATACAGTGTGCGGACGATGAAGCTGGATTAGATACAGTTACATGAAGCTTTGCCGCGAATGCGGCAAGTGCGGGGACGTTCCCAAGTGTCAAAGCCGCGTCCTTGTGAGGAGTCCAGAGGTCACAAGACCTTTGGGGCCCTCCCTTGCAGGGAGGGTTTGGGTGGGTAGAAACTCACCTATCAGTTTATTTATGACATCTCATTAATATTATTTATTACACACTATTTAATCAATGTGATATATTAAATGCAACTTAAGAACACAACGAGATACATATTGGCGAGAGGGGGAGAGCTTCATTAATCTCTCAGCAAGACAATTGGAACTGGTGCAGCTCGTGAAACAGCACGCGCCGATTACGGGCGAGCAGCTGGCAGAGATGCTTGGCGTCAGCCGCCCGACACTACGATCGGACCTATCGCTGCTGGTCATGCTAGGCATGCTGGAGGCGAAGCCGAAGGTTGGCTATTCGATCGGCAATGCTTACCGCACGGACAACACATCGCTCAGCCGGTTCCAGCAGTTAACAGTTGGACAAGTGCAGGGCGTACCGGTCAGCGTGCCCGAGACCTATTCGGTGCATGATGCGGTCGTGACACTGTATATGGCGAATGCGGATACGCTGCTCATTGTTAACGCGAAGCAGAAGTTCGTCGGGATCGTAACGCCGAAGGATCTGCTCAAGGTTACACTAGGCAACCCGTCCGCAGGAACGATTCCCGTCAGCATGGTGATGACCCGCTATCCGAACATTGTGACCGCGAGGCCGGAGGACGCCATTGCTGACGCCATCCGCAAGATGATCACCCATCAGATCGATTGTCTCCCCGTCATCGTACCGGATGACAACGGTGAACCGGAGATCGTTGGATGGATTACGAAGTCGAATGTTGTGCACCTCGTCGCAGAGCTGACGGCGGACACCGAATAGGAGGAGCGGCATACGTAATGCGAGATTCAGAGTGGCAGACGCAAGGAATGATTATCGTATGCTCGGATGCCGTTGGCGAAACGGCAGAGGCAGTAGCGAAGGCGACGCTCCGCCAGTTCGCATCCGATGGTGTCCGCATCAAGCGTTACGGGCATCTGCGAACCGAGGATGAGATTGTTTCAATCGTGAAGGAAGCAGTGCAATACGGCGGTTTCATCGCCTACACGCTCGTTCAGCCGGAGCTTCGCGAGATGATGCGCGAGGAGACGGTGAAACGCGGCGTACGCGCAGTCGATGTGATGGGGCCGATGATGCAGGCATATATCGATTCGTTCGGCGCGTTCCCGAAACGGCAGCCAGGGCTGCTGCATTCGATGGACGCGAACTATTTCCGGCGGATGGAGGCCATTGAATTCGCCGTCCGCTATGACGATGGCAAGGATGCGAGAGGGCTGTCGGAGGCGCAGATCGTGCTGGTCGGCGTATCGCGCACTTCGAAGACGCCGCTTAGCATTTTCCTATCGCACAAAGGATACAAGGTGGCTAATTTGCCGCTGCTGCCAGAGGTGAAGCCGCCATTGGAGCTTCGGTCTGAGCCAGGCAAGCTGATTGTCGGTCTGACGATGCAGCCGGAGCGGATGCAGGAGGTTCGCTCTGAGCGCTTGAAGGCACTGGGACTTCCGCCATCGGCTGCTTATGCATCTTACGAGCGAATTCAATCCGAAGTGGATTATGCGCAGGGTTTGATGGAGCAGTTGGGTTGCCCGGTCATCGATGTGACGCACCGCGCCATTGAGGAAACGGCCGGCATTATTATCGGCATGTTGAACGAAATGGAATGAATTAGCACTTGTTTGGAAACTAATAACATTTGCCGGAGGGATTCGAGATGGAGCGTGAGCTTGCGCTTGAATTGGTAAGGGTAACGGAGCTTGCAGCGTTGGCTGCTGCACCTTGGATGGGCCGAGGCGATAAGAATTCGGCAGACGGCGCCGCAACAGAAGCCATGCGTTCGATGTTCGATACCGTATCGATTCGCGGTACGGTCGTCATTGGGGAAGGCGAGATGGATGAAGCGCCGATGCTGTACATTGGTGAACAAGTAGGCAGTATGCAAGGCCATGAAGTTGACGTTGCGGTTGATCCGCTCGAAGGGACAGAGATCGTTGCCAAAGGGCTCAACAATGCAATGTCCGTACTTGCTGTAGCAAACAAAGGTCAGCTGCTGCATGCACCGGATATGTACATGGAGAAGCTGGCGGTAGGTCCTGCGCTTAAGGGCAAGCTGAGCTTGAACGATCCAATTCATACAACGGTGGAGAAGGCGGCGCTTGCGCTTGGCAAACCAATTTCGGATTTGACAGTTGTTATTCTAGACCGTGAACGCCATGCGACGATGATCAAGGATCTTCGCAGCACGGGCGTCCGGATTAAGTTTCTGAGCGACGGCGACGTAGCGGGAGCGATTGCTCCGGCGTTCCCGGAAGCGGGAATCGATCTGTACGTCGGTTCAGGCGGCGCACCGGAAGGCGTGCTCGCCGCAGCAGCGCTGAAGTGCTTGGGCGGCGAGATTCAAGGCCGGCTGATGCCTGAGAATGATGAGCAGTTCGAGCGCTGCATCTCGATGGGATTAAGCGATCCTCGCAAACTGCTGACCGTGGATGATATGGTCGGCACAGAGGATGTCATCTTCGCAGCGACAGGCGTAACGCCAGGGGAGTTTCTAGGTGGCGTGCGGTATACGGAAGGGCAGCGGGCAGAGACGCATTCGATCGTGATGCGCGCGAAGACGCGAACGATTCGTTTTGTCAAATCGCTGCATCACTTGCCGAATAAGCCGCTGCTGCGCTCGATCTAATCGTGTTCGACACCGAATGTTCAAATTCGCGCCGCCAAATATGATGTTCGATACATCCCGTCCCCCTCCGTTTGGAATATAATGGACTTGAACATACTTACACTAACCTCAATTGGAGCTGATGGAGATGAGCCGTACTTTCGTAATGGTCAAACCTGATGGTGTAGCGCGTAATTTGATCGGTGTCATCATGACGCGGTTCGAGCGGAAGGGTCTCAAACTGACGAATGCCAAGATGATGAATGTGGACCGCGAGCTGGCGGAGAAGCATTATGCTGAGCATAAGGGAAAACCGTTCTTCGAAGAATTGATTGATTTTATTATGTCTGGCCCGGTGTTCGCGATGGTATGGGAAGGACAGGACGCTGTTAAGAACGCACGGTCGCTTATTGGGCGCACGAATCCTTCAGAAGCCGCACCAGGTACGATCCGCGCAGACTATGCGTTGGATGTTTCCAGCAACATCGTTCACGGCTCCGATTCGGATGAGAGCGCAGAGCGGGAAATTACGAATTTCTTTGGTCTGTAAACATGGATAGCCATGGAAAGTTTATTCGATGAAGTTCTTTCACGGCCATTCAGGTGACGAACGGCAGTGCTTAGATCGGCGTCTATTCGGTTGCTAATGCAGGTAACTGGGTCCGCATAGACGATGGACTTTTACGAAGATCTAGACTTACTTACTAGATAGGTTCATGACAACAGTCGGGCAGAGCGATTCTGCTCGACTGTTTGCGCGTTTAGGTGTGGCAGAACCCCACCTAAACCTCCCCAATCCCCGTGGACGAACCAATAAGAGTGACATCCCCCACTTAGCACGCCTCCAACACTCAACCGAAAGCCGAATGCTGAGATAAGTGTGTTTGAACCCCATTTAAACCTCATCAATCCCCGTGTGTGAACCAATAAGAGTGGCCTCTCCCCACTTAGCACGCCTCTAACGCTCACCCATTACGCCGAATGTGAGGATAAGTGTGTTTGAACCCCACCTAAACCTCATCAATCCCCGTGCGTGAACCAATAAGAGTGGCATTCCCCCACTTAACACGCCTCCAACGCTTGCCAATACGCCGAATGCGAGGATAAGTGTGTTTGAACCCCACCTAAACCTCCCCAATCCCCGTGGACGAACCAATAGGAGTGGTCTCTCCCCACTTAGCACGCCTCAAACGCTCACCCAATACGCCGAATGCGAGGATAAGTGTGTTTGAACCCCATCTAAACCTTTCCATTCCCCGTGCGTGAACCAATAGGAGTGGTCTCTCCCCACTTAGCACGCCTCCAAGGCTCGCCAATACGCCGAATGCGAGGATAAGTGTGTTTGAACCCCATCTAAACCTCATCAATCCCCGTACGTGAACCAACAAGAGTGGCAACCCCCCACTTAGCACGCCTCTAACGCTCGCCCGATAAGCAATCTGACACTTAGCCTTCGCCAACCTCGACAATTGCAGAAATCTAAGAAATTCATAGGTTTACCCCGTATGCAGCGATAATGGTACGCTCGTTTCCAAAATGAATGCAGCAGGCGTAGACAAAGTGAAGGCAGAGCTGGAAACGCAGGCTGCGGCTTTCCCCGCCGCTAAAGGATAAGAAAACAGATGCATCCTTCACTCCTAGTAATGGAATGAGAAGGCTGCTGCTCTTGCAGCCTTTCTTACTTTTGTGTTATCTCGTCGACGTTATTGTATTGTGCTTTTATACGTGCTGGATTTGTATCCTATTGCAGAAACCTACGGATTACGATCTTTCCAGTTGACGAGCATTTCACAAGTATGATAAGTTAATGGCAAATATTTCATTATGCAACGTGACGGAAGCACCGTCAGATAACGCCTTAGCAGGCGTCGTCTGGCGGTGCTTTTTTGTGCGTTGCGTGAGGAAGGGGCAGTAATGAACGAGCAACCGATTCAACTCGTATTTGCTTCAACGGATGCCCAGTATGTGCACCGTGTCGTGCAGTTCGTAAGAGATTCGCCGCTTGCGGAGAGATGGCAGCTGACTGCGTTCACGAACAGCGCAGCGCTCCGTCATTATTTGCGCAGCGGCTTTCCTGCCGACATGGTTGCGGCGGACGCAGCGATGCGCGCAGAGCTCGCAGCTTCCGGCGAGTGGCCGGCAATCCCCACGGCTGCGCTGTGCGAAGGACCTGGTGAATCCATTGAACCGGAATTGAAGGCCGTGAAGCGGCTGCAGCCGCTTCCGCAGCTGTTTCATGCGCTGTATGCGATCTATGCTGAGCAGTCGATGCCAAGGCGGCTCGTTGAGCCTAGAGACGGAGCTAATGTTACGGTTGTCTGTTCGGCGGCTGGCGGAGCGGGTAAGACGACGCTGGCCATTCATTTGGCGCATCAAGCAGCGTTGACCGGCTGTCGCACCTTTTATTTGAACATGGAGATTTGGAACGGAACCGATCTGTGGCTTGGGGGTCAAGGTGGGCAAGGCGGAGAGGTGGATGGTTTCGCACAGCTCTTATACATGCTGCAGAGTGATCCGTTGCAGGCGGCTTCACGTCTGCCTAGCTTGTGTCTTACCGATGCTGTTCTGCGTTTCGATTACTTCGAGCCATGCCGCAATCCGGAAGATCGGATTGCGCTTAGCGCGGCATTGGCTCAACAGATGATTGATACGATTGCAAGAAGCGGACTTTATGAACTCGTTGTGATCGATCTGGATGGTGTTGCGGGTGACCTTCATATGGCAGTATTCGAACGCTGCAGCCAGCTGATTTATGTAGAGGAGGGTTCGCAGTCTTCGGAACGCAAGAAGGAGCGGTTTCTTGCATACGCGCGCGACAAATGGGGCGAACCGTTCCGGCAGGCTGAGCAGCGAATGCTCACGGTGCGAAGAAGCGAGAGAGTGATTGAAGGGACACAGCAACCTGTTGCTCAAGCGATGCGGGGGCGCGGGGCGCATTCTCATGCTGCTGTCATTGAACTGCCTTTCATCGAGACGTGGCGTAAGCGGGATAACGGTCGACTGCTTCCCTCCTCGCGGCTGCGAGGCGCATCGGAACGAGTGCTCGCAGCAGCTGGCCTTGGCATGAAGGAGCGCGCGCTGTGATGACAGAACAGCTTGTACTCGCCTTGAAGGAGTCTGTAAGACGGAGAATCGATATGAATGGCGCGATCTCTGACGAGTCGCTTCGTCAAGTATCGGAGCAGGCTGTATTCGAGTGGTGTGCGGGCAAGCAGGTGACGGCAGCAGACAAAGCGGCACTAGTCCGACGCGTCTTTCATTCCTTCCGCGGGCTCGACGTGCTGCAACCGCTCGTGGACGACCCGGAAGTGACCGAGATTATGATCAACGGTCACGAGCAAATTTTCGTCGAGCGTAAGGGTCAGCTTACACGCTGGCCGACCTCGTTCGAGAGCGAGGAGCGGCTGCACGATATGATTCAAACGATTGTGGCTGGCGTGAATCGGAACGTCAACGAGTCGAATCCGATTGTAGACGCCCGCTTGAAGGACGGCTCGCGTGTGAATGTCGTATTGCCTCCAGTCGCGCTGTGCGGGCCGTCTCTTACGATTCGGAAATTCCCGGACAAGCCGCTGGACATTGAATCGCTCATTCGATTCGGTGCGCTGCCTGCTGAAGCTGCGGCATTGCTGCAGAAGCTGGTCGCAGCGAAATATAATGTGTTCGTCAGCGGCGGTACCGGCTCCGGCAAGACGACGTTGCTCAATGCCATGTCTCGATTTATCCCCTCGGACGAACGTGTCATTACTATAGAAGATTCGGCCGAGCTGCAGATTCGGACCATTCCGAATCTGGTTCCGCTCGAAACGCGCAACGCAACTACGGAAGGCAAAGGTGAAATTTCGATTCGTGAGCTCATCCGAGCTTCGCTTCGCATGCGGCCCAATCGGATTATTGTCGGCGAGGTAAGGGGCGCTGAAGCGCTCGATATGCTGCAGGCGATGAATACGGGACATGACGGCAGCATGAGTACCGGCCATGCCAACAGCGCCCGCGATATGCTGTCACGGCTGGAGACGATGGCGCTTGGCGCCGCAGCGCTTCCGCTGCCTGTCATCCGTCAGCAGATTGCATCGGGCATCGACATCATTGTGCATCTGGCGCGGCTTCGGGACCGGACACGCAAGATGACGGAAATATGCGAAGTGGTCGGCATGAAGGATGGCGAAGTCGAGCTGTCGCCGCTTTATCAGTTCGTCGAGCGCGGCGAACGAGATGGGATGGTGATCGGAGGATTGGAGCCGACAGGCAGGACGCTGCAGCGCGATCATAAGTGGCGGATGGCAGGCATGGGTCCACTGCCTGGCAGCGCCGCTTCAGGAGGTGCAGAGGCGGCTTATGGCAGCGGTCAACGTTAAGAAACAGTCGAAGACAGAGAGCAATAAAGGGCAGCGGGTTACCTTTCACAGCATAGCGATGTGGCTGGGGTGGCATTGGCAGACGGATCAGGACAAGCAGCGAATGACGGATTATACAGTGTACAGGTTATCGTCCCGACAGTTCTCAGGCTCGATGGTTGTTGGGATCGGTCTGACATTCGTGTTGTTCTATGAGTTCTATCAATCGCTCCTCGCAGCTGTCCTTCTCTCCGCTGCGGGTGTCGTTCTGCCTCGTTATTATCGGGATACGCTGCTTGCCAAGCGACGGGCACGACTGCAAATGCAATTCAAAGAGGCCTTATACAGCGTAACCTCTTCGCTAGCAGCGGGCCGTTCGGTCGAGAATGCATTCGTCGCTGCAGAGGCGGATTTGCAGCTGCTCTATCCTGGCGGCTCCGCGGATATCGTTCGGGAATTCGCCGTTATCCGGTATCGGATGATGAACGGCGATACGCTTGAGAATGGGCTGCGGCAGTTCGCGGAACGTGCGCAGTTGGAGGATTTGACTCAGTTCGTTGATGTTTTCACGACATGCAAGCGGACAGGCGGCGATCTGGTTGAAGTCATGCGGCGAACGGCGCAGGTCATTGGCGAGAAGCTGGACACCCAACAGGAGATTGCCGTCATGATGGCCCAGAAGAAGTTCGAGTCTCGCATCATTATGATCGCGCCATTTGTTTTCGTGGCAGGGCTTAATCTTGCGGCGGCTGATTATATGATGCCGCTCTACAATCGGCCGATGGGTTATTTGCTGCTAACGGGGTTGCTCGGAGGATTCGCAGGCTGCGGCGTTATCATCAATCGAATTATGACGATCCGGATGTAGTCTGTCATTCACAGATTAAGGACGCGGAGAGTGGATCGTAATGCTTAATTGGTCGCTTCTATTGACGATATGCAGCGGGTTGTTATGGAGTATCGCGGCCATGCTGGTTCGGCAGAAGGAGCTTGTACAACGAGGAACAGCTGGCTTCAGCGCGAATGAAGCCGCGGGAGCTGCGTCTGCGTCCAATGCGAAAGGTGCATTAACGCAGCAGGATCGCTGGCTCATCTATGCACCGCTGGAAGCGGCGCGACGAACAGGGCTGCTGGCGCGGCTTCAACTTCCGTTAGCGAATTTGCACGGCAAGCTGGTTGTGCTGCGGGGCAGCGATTGGCAATATGCAGAGACGGAGCGGTATGCGGCCAAGATGATCGGAATGGGATGGGCGTCATGGACGGGGATTGCGCTGCTGGCAGCTATGGCTCAGGAGAATATGATGCTTGGCCTAGGCGCCTTGATTGGGCTCTTGCTGCCTGTATCCAAGCTGCGGGAACCAGCCATACAGCTGGAACGAAGGCGGCAGGACATGATTATGGCGCTCCCTGATATGCTAAGCAAGCTCATGCTTCTCGTCGGTGCCGGAGAGACGGTTCAAAGTGCCATTGCAAGATGCGTAGATGCGCAGTCGCTTGAATTGAAAGCTAGGCTGCTGCAGTCTCAGCGCAGTAAGCGCGAGACGATGAGGCTGGAGATGCCTCTGCAGGAGGAGTGGCTTCGAATGGTGCATGCACTGGAGAATGGCGTTTCGTTCGCAAGCGCGATCGAAGCATTCAGCAAACGATGCGCTGTGCAGGAGGTTTCCATGTTTGCGACCGTTATGCTGCTTCATTATCGGAAGGGAGGTGAGCAATTCTCGCTGTCGCTGCGCGAATTGTCATTCTCGCTATGGGAGAAGCGCAAAGCGACCGCACGCATGCGCGGCGAGGAAGCATCGTCTAAGCTGTTATTTCCGATGGTCGGCATCTTCTTCCTGCTGCTTATTGCGATAGGGGCGCCGGCAGTGCTCGTGATGCAGTTATAGGGGGCTTATATAGTTGTTACGTTCGAGTGGAGAATTACAAATCATGATGAAGAGGGATGGTTGCTAATATGAAAAAGCTAGGTAAATTCGGTATGAGCTTGGGCGCTAGATGGAATGCGCGGGCGGCACGATTGTTGAAGTCGGAGGAAGGATTGGGAACGGTCGAGATCATTCTGATCATCGCTGTTATTGTAACGGTTGTTCTGATCTTCAAGGATAAAATCAGCGAGATGATTGAATCGCTTATGGGCAAAGCGGATACCGAGACGGATAAAGTATTCTCTTAATCCATGCGACCTATGAAGTTACTTCGCAACGAATCCGGCAGCTTCACGCTGGAGGCAACGCTTGTCTTCCCGATTCTGCTTATGATCGTCGTTATCGTTATTTTGTTCGTGTGCTACATCTATGAGAAAGCGGTGCTCTATGGCGCCGCTTCTGTTACATCGGAGCAGACGGCCTTCCTATGGGACAACAGTTATCGCAATATCCGCACGGGGCTTGCGGGAGAAGGAGAGTATGACGGGTTGTACTGGCGGGTGAAGGACGATGAGCTCGTGAAATCGTTGTTCGGCATTGGCGAGGCGGGTGAAGCGGATGCGATGACGCCTATCGGCGGCGATACGTCCTCTAGCGGGAGCGGTTCGGCAGCTAACGGTACCCGTTCTCTAGTCGAAACGAAGCTTAGCAGGACGACACAGCATCTGGAAGGCGTGCTGTTCGGTGAAAATCGGTATACAAGGAAGCTGACGAGCCGCTTCGTCGAGACTGCGCTCCGAACGCCGCTGGATTCGAATGTGCTCCGTCGCTTTGATGAACATTACGAACAGGCTTCCAAGGCATCTTCCATAATCGTCGACCCTGCGGAGTTTATCCGTACAGTAGACCTCGTTCGCTACTATGCGAGCAAACTGGGTTCGAACGGAAACGGCAGTACGAATAAGAAGAAAGAAGCGAGTGCCGTGCTTGCGAGAACGATGGAGAAGTCGCCGCAGCCGAAGCGCTGATCGGTAAGGAGGAGGTTGCGTGGAACTGGTTAAGGCAGACGGACATCGGTCTCATAGACTACATAGGCCGCAACGTAAAATCCGCTTGCTCGGCAGAAACCTGCTTCGGCGCAGCGAAGGAGCGGTAACCGTGTTCTTCATCGTCGTGACGGCGATGATCCTGCTGCTAAGCACGGTGCTCATCGACTATGCGCGAATTGCTTCTTTTCATACTTTGACGGAACACGCGGTTCGCACAGCAACCCGTTCTGTGTTGTCTGCATACGATGCTGCATTGTATGACCGATACGGGTTATTCGGAAGAGGAGGCACGCCTGGCGAAACGATATTTGAGCAGAGCTTGCGCGGGACGCTCGAGTATGATGGCGGTGATCAAGGGTATCGGCCGGTCGTTCCTAGCGTTGATGGCTTTACGGTGGAAACGGCGGCCTATCTGGGCAGATATGATGTGCTCAATCGGCAGATTCTGGAGGAAATGAAAATTAAGGCGCCTGTCGATTTCATGATCGATATTGGCTCTCGGTTTACATCGATGTCGCAGCTGATGAAGGAATCGTCCACGACTTCCGATGCGCTTGCGCAGACAGGCAAGTTATATGACAAGCGTCAGAGTTTGCTGCTGGCAGCATTGGAACGAATGCGACAAATAGCAAAGCTTGCGGATGGCGTATTGACAGGAGATCAGGCGGCTTCGCTTGCTTCGAATTATTCTTCCTATGAGAGCTGGAACCGCTCGTATGATAGTCTGTCGGCGTCCATTGCCAATGCAGAGTATCAATTGGCTATTGCAACGAATCTATCGAAAAAAGAGAAGCAAGCACGAAGGGACGCGATCACTGCGATGGAAGGGCAGCGGCAGTCCATATGGAACCAAATTTATAATTATCTGAACAGTATGAGGACGCTCGCTGACAGCTTGCGTACAAGCATAGCGAATGTACAATCCGAGCTGCCAACTTTGAAGCAATCGGTACTTGCTCAGATCACGCAAGCGGAAGGCTATAATCGGGAAATTCGAACAGCCGTCACGCAAGCGGAGACATCTGCGGCCGCAGGTTATGACCAGGTCTCAAACCAATCAGACACTGGCGATAGTGACCCGTCAGGCAAGAGTGATGCGCTGCGGAAGATTAGACAATCAACGGAGCAGCTTGTATACGAGGATCGATGGTTTACCGTATTTCGCGGTGAGGTTGAACAGCAAGCAGCAGAACTTAATGCTATTCTGGCTGCCGCCAACACGTTCGCAGCGAGTGCCAATCAAGCAGGTACAGGCGGCGGAGGGAATGCAGCGGCCCTATCGGCGGAGGCTGGAAGCATACAGCAGGCGTATCACATATTCGCACAGCATTACGTGTCTCCTGCAACCGTGATTGCACAGAGGGAGCAGTTGATTCGCACAGCGGATGCTGCTGACGCTCAGCGCAAACAAGAAGAAGCCGAGGCGAAACAAATCATGCAGGAGACGAAGAGCATAATGTCTTCTGCCTCGACAGATGGCATGACGAATGACGAGCGTGAACGATACAAACAGGTGGAAGCTCGATACGATGCGAATCGGTTGTTCAATACGGCTGTAGACGAAGCGGCGGAGATAGCGGCGCAGTGGGAGGACGAAGTTGAAGGGCAGCGTGAAAGTTCAGCTTCTATGATGGGTGCACTATTCAATGGAATAGCCGATATGATGACCGGTACACGAGACACGCTCTATACGGGAGAGTATGTCTTTCATCGATTTCAGTCATACGAGTCACAGTTGAAGGCTGCTTCAGCAAGTAATTCGGGTACTAGGGCAATAGAACATGCGAAGGCGTTCAACAATCAAGAAGTGGAATATATCCTTTACGGTTTCGATAAGCCAGGGGCTAACGTAGCTGCGGCAATGGCCGAAATATTCGGCTTGCGGTTCGCCATTCGGCTAGCGGAAGGCTTCATCGAGAGCCGGTCGCTGGGGCATCCGTTGCTCGTGCTGTCGGGAGCTCTGCTGTATGCGGCCCGTAATGCCGCAGCGGATATGAAGGATTTGATGCAGCGCGGCGCGACGAAGCTGTCCAAGTACGCTGATGTGGATATTCGATATACCGATTATTTGCGGCTATTCATGCTGCTGCATGGCGGCGGAGACAAACGACTGTCGCGCATTGCTGCCGTGATTGAGACGAATACAGGTACCGATCTATCACGCACGCCTGCCGCTGTGTCTGCTTCGGCTGACGTCTCGATGAAGCTGCTGTTTCTGCCTGGCGCCATGAAAGTGCTGGGGACGTTCGGTTTGCTGCAAGGAAAGGTGGTCGGCAATCGATATGCAACGACGAAGTTGGTTGGTGCGGCGTATTGAGCATGTGCTGCATCATGTACGAGTACGGCAAGTGCGAGCAGGAGATAGCGATCGACACAGAGTGAACGAGTCTCATCGGGATCGAGAAGCAGGCAGTATTGCGCTCGAGGCATCGATCGTTGTACCGCTGTTTCTTATGTTCGTCATCGCAATCGTGATCCTTATTCGGACAACATCTGTACAGATGGCGCTGCAATCTTCTTCTGTTCAGCTTGCGAAGCAGGTTGCGACGCACTGGAAGCCTATTATATTAGCCAGTGACTCCATAGAACAAGCAGTATCATCGGCATCAACCAGCTCGCCACCTGAACCATCGACCGGACCTGCAGCCGAGAAGCTGTCCAGCTGGAGGGAGATTGCAGCGGATGCTGCGGCCAAGCTGCCGGAGCCAATGGGGAAGCTCTCATCAGCCGCATTGCGAGGCGATTGGGATACGATCGAGGATTATGCGATCTCAACAGCGGGACGTTCTGTATTGCAGCCGGTTCTCCGTGATCTAGCGGACCAAGCCGTGCTGCAGCCTAATAATCTATCGCTTCATAATGCAGTGCTTCCCTCATTGACCGGCGGTAGCAATGCATACGTGGAGATTGAAGCAGAGTATCGGTTTCCTATACGCGTCCCGATTAGCAATCAGTCTTTCGTGCTTCGTGAGAGAGCTGTGGAGCGGGCATGGCAGCCTGATCCGGTACCTGCACATTATGAGGCTAGCGCCGATGGCATTTCCATTCAGATCGTATCCGTTAACCCGGATCCGGTTCATCCCGGGCGCAAAGCGACGGTTATCGTTCGGACGAATCCGAGTACGGAGCTGAAGCTGTCGATTCGATATAAGAGCGGATACAGTCAGGCCAAGAATGTAGGTGCGGCAGTCTCGGATGCGAATGGCTATTTGCAGTGGACGTGGCTTGTGTCCGGCAATACGACGCCCGGCGTGTGGCGGCTGGATGTAACTGCGGCGGACGGTACCTCAGCGGGCAGAACGCTGGCCGTTGAGAAAATAAAGTCTTAGCGGGACACGTTGTAATGAAGGGATAGATGGGGAGTTGGCTTATTGGGGAGCAGCGGTTCTAATCGGATGTGCTTTGCTGACGGACATTCGAAGCATGCGGATACCGAACATGCTTTGTGCGGCGGCATTCGTCATTGCCTTATTGTATGGAGGAATCGCATCTGGCGGCGAAGGATTGTTAGCATCATTGATTGGAGCAGTCGCAGGAATTGCACCGATGCTTGCGATGTATGCGGCAAGGGGAATAGGAGCGGGGGATGTAAAGCTTTTCGGTGCATTAGGAGCTTGGCTTGGGACACAGCAGGTATTGAATGTGATGCTCTACTCCATTCTGTATGCAGGAGCAATCGGGTTGCTGCTTATGGCAGCCTGCCGGATGTGGGGATGGCCGGAGCGGCTGCTGAACCGTGAAGGTTACGCCGATGTTGATCCCGAGCAGCGGCGCAGGCCTGTGCGTTTCCCGTTCATGTTAGCTGTCGCACCCGCTGCTATCACATGCTGGTATATGCTTTGAGATGAGAATGAAATAGATTCAATCATTGTAGGAAAGAGGGGAATGAATGGGGCCGTTCCGTGTGGACTTCGCTATGAATCGAGGACATGAGCTTATTCTCGACCGCGAGCAGCCAATTGCGCGAGAAGAGCTCGATACGATGGAGCTTCAAATGCTGCGCAGCAATCAGGTGCCGTTTCTGCTGCCAGTTGAATGGATAGAGATCGACGGCTGTGTGACGTTCCGATACAGCATCGCGGGCCGAAGAATGTTATCCCACCAGTTGCAGCTGCAAGCGATGACGATGCAGCAATTTTATATGTTCCTGCTCGCCATCACGGAAGCGCTGGACGCTTGCAAATCGTATCTGTTAAGACCGGAATGCTGCATGCTGGATGAAACGTATATTTTCGTAGGGGAGAGATGGGACGATGTGTCGCTCTTGTATGTCCCGTTTCGAAACAAGGAGCAATCAGCCGATGAGTTGACAGCATTCATTCCACTCGTTATGCGTCTAACTGCGCATGTTCAGCAATTGGATGGAGCGGGCCTTCAGTCGATCCTCAAACATGTCAATGACAGCCGCGGCGTAAGGCCTGCACTTATTCGAACGCTGCTTCAGTTGATTGGCGGGGAGAACAACGAACAGCAGCAATCGTCGGTTAATCACTCATTGAGTCAGACGATGGTTGGCAGCGGACGAAGAGAGAAATTAGGAGAACAACTGGCATCGAATGCTGCTGCAATACCTTTGAGCGTATCCAGCTCGGCTATCTTTTCAAACGCAATAGGCCGTACATATGAGCGAGAGCAAGAGCAAGAGGGGACCGCATTCACGCCGCAGATGGCTTCCTATGAGCAAGCGGGTTCCGGTATGCAGACGCCACAATTAAAGCTAAGCACGCTGGAACCAGAAGATGAGCAAACAACTTCATCGGAGCAGCAATCCCGTAACAAATGGTTAATGATCGGCGGAACTGCAATCGGAACCGCGCTCGTGTGGCGGTATACTTATGCGGATCACCCGACATCGGACAGTTTGATGCTTGCATCGGGTGCAACGCTGTGCCTAGTATCCTTGCTGTTTATCCTGCTTCGTCGTCAACGAGCGAATGATATATTAGGCGAGTCGCAGACGCAGCTGCCAGACGCTGCTGGCAATGGCGATTCCAGCGAATCCGGAGAGCTTCAATATTGGCCGGACTCTCAGCTGTTGGAACGAAGATACGCACACAGCGAGCCGAAACGATTGGAGTCTGCTTCGTCAGCAGAGAAGCGGGCATCGGATAAGGAGCTTGTTCCGAAACAAAGTGCAGAAACCAGCATGTTACCCTCTGCCGCTGCGGCAACGGTATGGATGGGCGGCAATGCCGCTGCGCAGCAGTCTGGAGTCTCTGATCGCATGGCTGACAATATGAAAGCACCATATCCGCGATGGGTAGTCGAGCGAGCATGGAAGGGAAAGCAGGAGCAATACATGCTGCCAGGGGAGGATGCAGGGAACGCTGTGTTCGTCATCGGGCGATTCTCGGAGAAGGCAGATATTGCAGACGACCATCCTGGAATCTCTCGTGTCCATGTCGAGTTCGGCCGCTCTGAAGAGGGCTTTACAGCGAAAGATATGGGATCGCGCAACGGCACCGCATTGAACGGAAATCCGATGATCGCGTACAAAAGCTATATGCTGTGCAATGGCGACACGCTGCAGCTTGCCGGGAATGCCGGCCCGGTCTATACGATTCGGCAGGTAGGATGATAGAGGTTGTCGATAGGTAGAAAAAAGCACCGTTGGATGAATAGGCGCTGGTGAGTCTGCCTATCATTCAACGGTGCTCCTGTATCATGCGAAATGACTATTGTCGTGCAATGGCTTGCAGCGCTTCATCTATTGTTGGATATCGATAGGTAAACCCTGCATCCAATGCGCGCTGAGGTACTGCCCGTTGGCCTTTCAACAGCAGGGCCGACATCTCGCCGAAGGCCGTCTTGAATACGAATGCAGGAAGCGGAAACCAATGCGGGCGCCGGAAGGCGCGGCCGATAGCCCTGCCGAATTGATCGTTCGTAACCGCTTCTGGCGCACAAGCATTGACAGCGCCGGAGAACGTTTCGGTGTCGAGGCTGAACAAGATCAGCCTAACCATGTCCTCGAGATGAATCCACGGAAGCCACTGACGTCCGCTGCCAATTCGTCCGCCGACGAACAGCTTGTACGGCAATGCCATAAGCGGGAATGCTCCGCCTTTGCCATCAATGACGACGCCGATCCGAAACTTGACGACACGCTCCGCATCGATCGCTTGGGCCGCTTCTTCCCATTTCAACACCACTTGTGCGAGAAAATCATCTGCGCTTGGCTGCGGATGACTGCTTTCATCGAATACGCCTGTCTCGGAGGAGCCGTACACGGAAATGCCTGACGCTTGTACGACAACGCGGGGCTTCTCATGCTGCGCCGCAATGAGCGCTGCAGTTCCGGCGGCTGCTCGTACACGCGATTCAACGATGCGCGCTTTGCTCGCTGCCGTCCACCGCTGGTTGATGGATTCGCCTGCGAGATTAACGACGGCATCGACGCGTCCGATCTGACCTGGTGAAGCTGCCTCATCCCATGAGGCATATGCGGCATCAGGTCGCTGTTTATCTATCGAAGGCACGCGGCGGGTAATGATGACAACTTCATCGCCCCGATTAACGAGTGCGTCGACGAGTGCATTCCCGATATAGCCGGTCCCGCCTGTAACTGCAATTCGCATGCGCATAACACGCTCCCGACAAGATGGATGATCTTTGCTCTATCGCTTGCTTATAACGATCATTTACTATTGAACGGCTTCAATCTTCGTCAACTGACGAGTGCCGTCGCTCTCGGTAAATTCGATCTTTACCTTTGCGTTGCTCTGAATGGCGGATGCTTGCGCTTCCGACTGTTCCGTCAATTGATAGACGAATACGCCTTCCTCCGTCGTAATCTCTGCGGAGTGGGAGTCTGCTAATCCGTTATAGGTGCCCGTCGCTTGTTTTACTTCATTATTCGAAGCGGAAGCCGCATCATCTACGCTGCCGCCAGTCTGGGTCGATTGATCGCCGGATTCCGAATTGGAATCTTCCTCTGTTGCAGTACCCGTCTCAACGACGCCTGTCGAGTCGCTTCCGTTCGCGGAGCTTTCGATTGTGCTGCCGCTATCGAGCGATTTGGATTTATCGCTGCATGCAGCAGTCGTCATAAGCGCTGCGAGTAGAATGGATGCTGCCACGGTGCGCACGGTACGGCTTTTTCTTTCACGATTCAAAACATTCATCTGACATACCTCCTGGCCGTTCGGTTTCTGTATGTATTACCCTGCTGCGGCCCGGATTAATCGCAAGCCTTACTTGTTCAGCAGATGCGTGAAGGCGGAATAGTCGATTCCTCGTTTATTCAGGAAGCTGACGAGGCTTCGATAATCGCGCTTCGGCGTTGCCCGAATATAGCCCTCAATGCAGTGGTCACGCGATACTTCCGAGTCGCCCTTCTCAATGGCAACCTGCGCGATTCTTGCAGCAATCGAATGACGTGCAATATCGCGGAAAGCACTCGGCACCGGCGACACGAGTTCTTCTAAGAACGATTTGGAATCGTCGCTCCACATGCCTCGGCTGCGGTCGACCCAATAATTTTGCCAATCGAGCTTCGATTTGCCGTCTCGCTTAGGCAGTACTTTAAGAAATTTGCGGAACATCATAAAGCCGCCGATCGACATGAATCCGATCATGACCACGACCCAAAAAATAATGAAATACATGAACCAGCTTTGTCCATTCATGGTTAGCATTCACCTCTTGATGAATTATACCGTATTCCTAGATTTATTTCGATATTGCTTGTACAATAAGGGGTGATTCAAGGTGAAACGGCTGTGCCGTTCTTTATACGGCGCTGTGCGTTTCATTCCGGAGAAATATAAGCTTACGTATTAGGTATGTAACTTATATGTCTTATATTTAAGAAAGGGGCGTACAACCTCAATGTTGAAAATAGGCTCCCACGTTTCGTTTTCTGACAAAGGACTGCTTACGGCAGCTGAAGAAGCGGTATCCTACGGCTCCAGCTCATTCATGATCTACACAGGCGCACCGCAAAACACCCGGCGCAAGCCGATTGACACTTTATATATTGAAGAAGGACGCGAAGCAATGCGCAAGGCGAACATCGACGAGATCGTCGTGCATGCGCCGTACATCGTAAACCTTGGCTCTTACAAGGACGATACGTTCGAACTCGCCGTCAACTTTCTTCAAGAGGAGATCCGCCGTACAGACTACCTCGGCGTAAGCAATATCGTGCTTCATCCTGGCGCTTATACGGACAAGGATGCGGAATACGGCATCAACCGGATTGCTGCCGGTCTCAACCTTGTGCTCGAAGGCACGAAGGAGACGAAGGTCAACATCGCGCTCGAGACGATGGCGGGCAAAGGGACCGAGATTGGCCGCAGCTTCGACGAGATCGCAGCGATCATCGACAAAGTGCGTGACAATGAGCGTCTGACGGTCTGCATGGACACTTGCCACATTCATGATGCTGGCTACGATATCGTTAACGATCTGGACGGCGTGCTCGCCGAGTTCGATCGCATCGTCGGCTTGAATCGCATTGCAGTAGTCCACTTGAACGACAGCAAGAACCCGCGCGGCGCGGGCAAAGACCGCCATGCTCCGGTTGGCGCCGGCTGGATCGGATACGAAGGCATTCGCAATGTGGTGCATCATGAAGCGCTTGCTGGCCGTCCGTTCATTCTGGAGACGCCATGGATCGGCAAAGACGACAAGAAAGAGCGTCCTATGTATGAAGCGGAGATCGCGTTGCTTCGCGGCGATGCGGCTGAACGTTTCGGCGCATCGTACTTCGACGATGTAGAACGTCTGCAGCGTTTCTTCTCCGACATGTCGATCGAAGCTCGTCCTTACGTTTTGAACGTATGGGATGTGCTGAAGAACGACGCTAAGGCGAAGAAAGCTGATCCGCGTGAGCCTATGGATCGTCTGTATGATCTAATTATGGAACACAACGTGTTCCCGGAACTGTCCGAGGAGCATATCAACCACCGTCTGATCGGTTGGTTCGCAGGCAAGGCGGCGCTCGTTAACGCGTAACAGCTTCCCTGCAAGATTGAATTAGTAAGTGTGAGCGAGAGGATGAATGGTTTGCTATGCAACAACCTTATCAACCTCAGCAATCCCAGCAGCGCAGCGACATAAGCAAGCGTGCTCGGATGCTGATTTCTTGCCCGGACCGTCCGGGCATCGTCGCAGCTGTGTCGCATTTCTTGCATGAACACGGCGCGAACATTGTACAATCGGATCAATATACGATGGATCCGGAAGGCGGCATGTTCTTCATCCGCTTTGAATTTGATTTGAACGATATGGAACGCGAGCTTCCGATTCTTCAAGAGGACTTCACACGGGTGGCAGACCGCTTCGAGATGAAATGGCACACGTTCCGTGCAAGCCGCAAGAAGCGGATCGCGATCTTCGTATCGAAGGAAGACCACTGTCTGCTCGAGCTGCTCTGGCAATGGCAGGCAGGCGACTTGGACGCAGAGATTGCGATGGTCGTGAGCAACCACAACGATATGCGAGGCCTGGTCGAAGGGTTCGGCATTCCGTATCACCATATTCCAGTTACGCCAGATACGAAGCCGGAAGCGGAACGCAAACAGATGGAACTTGTCGCGGACAAAATCGATCTCATCGTGCTCGCGCGCTACATGCAGATCATTCCGCAGAAGTTCATCGAGCAATTTCCGAATCGTATCATCAATATCCACCATTCGTTCTTGCCGGCGTTCGTCGGGGGCAAGCCGTACCATCAGGCGTACCAGCGCGGTGTGAAGATCATCGGCGCAACGGCACACTATGTGACGGAGGAGCTCGACGGTGGTCCGATTATCGATCAGGACGTGCAGCGCGTGAGCCATCGCGACAATGTCGATAACCTGAAGCGTATCGGTCGAACGATCGAACGCGTCGTCCTTGCACGCGGTGTGAAGTGGCATATCGAGGACCGGATCCTCGTGCATCAGAACAAGACGGTAGTGTTTAACTAAACAGCAAACTGATGGGAACGAGGGCTATCCTGAACGTCATTATTACAATGACTTCAGGATGGCCCTCTTACGCGTTAAGCTGCATCGCTGCTGAATGATTGACCGGTGGGGGGCATAAGTGCGGGAATACCCCACTTAAAAACCGAAGTGCTAGGATTCCAAAAGTGTAGGAGTGCCTTCACCCCGCTTAAATCAGAAAACGGAGCGGTATTCTTACGTCGAGGAAACCGTAAACGCGGGAAACCCCCACTTAAAAGGCCGAGAGCGAGGATTTTGCACGTGTAAGAGTGGCTTCACCCTGCTTAGATCGGAGAACGGAGATTTCCTCTAACGCTGATAAGGGAATACATGTGGGAAAGCCCCACTTAAAAGGCCGAGAGCGAG
>NZ_BTCK01000013.1:0-129990 GCF_033239625.1 Paenibacillus sp. CCS19 | reverse complement strand
ATTCCCAAAAGTAACCTAAGGTGTTGCAATTCGGGGAGTCTGTTTCGTTCATAATAACTGTTGTCCTCGGATTGTTCTGATTTTATAAATTCAGATTTGGTAACAATCCGAGTGACAAAGGCGACCACTACGTTTCTCCAGAATCATTCGCATGCTCCGTCGTCGCTGTCTGTAGCTTCGCTTACTAAAAATCCCCCTGAGGGTGGTGAACTGGGGGTGGAATCCCCGCAACGCTTAGGCGTTTCGGGGATTCTAGTCTTTACTTCTTGGCTGTGGCCTCGACGGTCATCCAACACGCCAGTCACATAGCGGACGGACCATAACGACGCTATTCGCCTCGAAAGTGACTAGTTTCGGATCTAACGGACAGTGGGAGCGCTATCGGGTCACAAACGAGTTGGTTAGTTGGCGAACACAGAGAATAAGGTCTCCTGAGTTCCTAATGATGACGGGCGGGCTTGCTGATACGAATAGTGTTATCTCAGTCCGTTACAGCTCAGCACGCTCCACCGTTTGACTGTCGGCAGCACCTTTGAATGGTTAATGATGTGTTCCAGCCGCCTACCTGCCACTATCTGCTGTGCTCTCCACAAGTGACTATTCTCTAACGAACTACAGCGACGCTATTGGGCTCCAAAACAACCAGTTTCTTCTCTAACGAACTGTAGGAGCGCTATTGCGAGGAAAACCGTCTAATTTTCCAGATCATACAGCAAATAGAATCTCCTCGGTTCGTTACAGCGCCGAATAGCTCAACCCGAACATATAACGTACTCTCGATTCGTTACACTTCTCTACTCTCACATTATCTGCCGCAGCTGCTCTCTCCCATCCCCCTCGTCACCACGCACAACAACGAGGAAACAACAACGAGAAAACAAAATCCCCCGAACGACTAACCGTTCGGGGGATCTCTTTATGCTACGCCAGCCTGCCGTGGCAGCGAAGAGCGCTTGGCTTGGCGGCGATGATGGAGGATGTAGTAGCTGACCGCCGACAAGAGCGCTACGACGCCTGCGCCTTCATACATGACGCGATAGTCCGTGAACGATGCGATCATGCCCATGAAGTACGAGCCGAAGCCGTAACCTAAGTCGAATAACAAGAAGAAGGTGCCGGTCGCGCTTCCTCTTCGATGCGCGGGCGACAGCTTGATCGCTAGTGTCTGGAAGCATGGCAGCAGCGCTCCGTACCCGACGCCGAGCACCATAGCCGCCAGCAGCACCATGAAACCAGAGTGAGCCGCGCTCAATACGAGCATCCCTACAATGAACAACGCAATGCCCGGATAATACAAGTAGTGCTCCTTATAGTTATCGAACACTTTGCCTACAATAGGGCGTGACACCACAATCATAACCGCGAATACGACAAAAAATAGCGCCGTAATGTTCGATTGGTGAATCTCCTCGGCGAACGAGGCGAAGAAACCCGACAGCGAGCTGTATGCGAAGCTGAGAATAAATCCGACGAGCGAGATCGGCACAGCCTTCGGTTCGAGAAATTTTCCCCAACCCCGCTTCTTATTACCGGCAGACTCCTGCTCCTGCTTCTGTGCAGCCGAAACTTCCGCCAGCTGCTCTTGCTTATCCGCCTGATTGTTCTGCTCCTTCGGCAGCCGAATGCCAAGCGTGAAGATTAGGGATGCCGCCGCGATCACGCTTACACCGGTCAGCAGCACATTGATATTATGGTCCTTCCATAGAAGCAGCCCCAGCGCTGGTCCAATCGCCATCGCGATACTCATGAACATGCTGAAATAACCAATACCTTCACCCTGCCGTGAAGCCGGAATAATAACCGTAGCGGCCGTGCTCGTAGCCGTCGAAGCAACAGCATAGCTAATACCGTGCAGGAGCCGAACGATGAGGAACAGCGCCATACCTTTCGCTCCGAAATAGCTGACACAGGCGAGCAGGAAGATGAACATGCCGATGACCGCCATCTTTTTCTTCCCGAACCGATCCACCCATAATCCCGAGAACGGCCGGCCCAACACCCCGCCAACGACATAAACCGTAATCGCCAGCCCCATCTGCTGCTGATCGCCATGCAGACTGTCCCTTACATACAACGGGAACGCCGTCGCCAAAATATAAAATGTCATGAACATGAAAAAACTGCTCAAACAGACAACAATGAAATCTCTAGTCCAGATTCTCTCCTTTATCACGACAATTCGCTCTCCAATCTCCAATGAAGCTTTCTATATGTTAGATCATTATAAAAGTGGAGATTGATCATGTATAATACTAATTCAGTGATAGATTCATCACATTAAAGTGATATGGAGAGCGAGTGAATCGCTGTGGAATTTCTTCAGTTAAAATATTTTCAAGCCGTCGCACGGCTGGAGCATATTACGAAAGCGGCCAAAGAACTGAATGTGTCGCAGCCATCGCTAAGCAACTCGATTCAGCGCCTCGAGAAGAAGCTTGGCGTCCCTCTATTCGAGCGCCAAGGCCGGCAGGTGAAGCTGAACGCCTACGGTCGCACCTATCTCCGCCGCGTGGAACGGGCGTTTCTTGAACTCGAAGAAGGAGAGCGTGAGCTATCCGATATGGCGGGTCTAGAGCGCGGCGTCGTTTCGATCTCCGTGACGCTTCCTTATGTGCTGCCGACGCTGCTCAAAGATTTTCTGACCGCGCATCCGCATGTCCGCATTATTCAGCGGCAGCTTGGCTCGGTTGTCGAGATGAAGGCGGAGCTGGAGCGAGCCGACATCGACTTCTGCATTTGCACGACCCCGATTACGGGTCCTGATATCGAATGGCTGACGCTGGCCGAAGAAGAGCTGTGCCTGACGGTGCCCAAGGGGCATCGATTCGCCGCTCGTGACAGCATCGCGCTGAGCGAAGCGGCGGACGAGCCTTTCATCACGTTATCCTCGGTTTCGAATTTCAGAGAGATAACCGATGGATTTTGCCGAAGAGCAGGGTTCGAGCCTCACATCGCCTTCGAGTTGGAGGAGGTCAGCTCCATTCAGACGCTGGTCGAGATGGGCCTTGGCATTACGTTCACGCTGCCGCTGTCCCTGGGTAAGCGCGCCTCTCATCCAGATACCGTTCAGGTCCAAATATCCGATCCGATCTGCCAGCGGACGTTCGGCATCGCTTGGAATAAGAAGCACTACTTGTCCGAAGCCGCCGTTCATTTTCGCGAGTTCGTGATCGACTTCTTCAGCAAACCTCCCGCGCATGGTCTATAACAAATGTAAAAGCCGCCTCCCCTACGGGAAGCGGCTTTTGCACATTTTTATCAAACAAGTGAGATAAGATCGGATTTCTGCAGCAAACGTTGAATGATCGCAGCAACCTCTGCTCTTGTAATATTGTCCTTCGGCGCAAGCTCCGAACCGTTACGGCCTGTCACAATACCAGCCTGAACACTGTCGGCAATGCCTTCCAGCGCCCACTTAGCAGCACTCGATGCATCTTCGAATGGCTCCAACGTAACATCGGTCGATTGGGAAGGCAGCTTCGCCTTGAGACCCGTCAATTTCATTGCTTTCGCAATGATGACCATTGCCTGCTCACGCGTAATGAGATCGCTCGGATGGAACGTTCCATCCTCGAAGCCATCGATGAGGTCATATTGATAAGCCGTATGGATTACCTGGTTGTACCAAGCGCTTTCATTTACATCGCTGAACGGTGCTTTCCCGCTCTTGAGCTCAAGCCCCAGTGCACGAACGATAATCGCCGCGAATTCCGCGCGCGTAATGTCTCGATTCGGCTGGAACAAGCCATTGCCTACGCCTTCAATAATGAGGCGGGAGCCCATATCATTGACCGCGTTCTTCGACCAATGGTTCGCCACATCGCTGAATGTAACCGGATGCGAGACGAGCGCATATGTGCTGTTCGTCAAACTATTAATGGCCGCGTAGTAGTGCCCATCGATCGCGAACACCTTCGTTGGCACTTGGCGGAACGTTCCGTCTGGCTCGATAACGACGCCTGTTGTGACTTTGCTAGGGTCGACATCGTCAGGAATGGCTAGGAGACGTTCGACGTACACATTAAACTTCGAAATCTTGATCGTGCGGTCGCCATACACGCCTAGGATCGTGAAGTCCAGCGGCGGTACAACAACCTTAAACGAGCCTTTCTCTGCAGTATTGTCCACAACGTCCATCATGTCATCTGCTGGTACGCTGAGTTGAATTTGAATTTTAATATCCTTCAAACCGATTGCACTGCCAAGCTGATCCGAGATTGCTCCAATATTGATCTGATCTGCTGGAATCGTATAGGTTCCCCGATCCGTCTTAATAACGATAACCGCTTCCTTCTCGTCCAGCCCTCTGATCATGTCAGCCGTAAGCTCGATAATGAGCTTATCGGACATCTCTGGAACAGGAATCGTTACGACTGCTCCTTGACCCTCCGAAGCAAGTCTTTTGTCCAATTTGTCTGGATCAACAGTAACTGTCGTGACCGTTCGCCCATCCTGTTCCTTCTTCGTTATCTTGCCTGCACTTTCTGGTTTGCCGTTAACAAGCACTTCAAATTCATCCGAGCCGTTGTCCGCAGGAGGGTAGTACGGATAACTGACCGTTACTTGGCTGGTCGCAGTGAAACCGCCGTCTGCTGTTGTTACCGTAATCGTCGTCGTTCCAACCGCTGCTGGCGTAATAACGCCATCCGCCACGGTTGCTACAGTTGGATCGCTGGAGCTCCATGTGAGATTCGAATTCGTTGCATCCGCAGGCGTAATCGTTGCCTTGAGCGTATCCGCCGATCCTCCCAGCGTCAGACCTAGAGTCGTACGGTCCAGCTTCACGCCTGTTACAGGCGTCGTAACGGTTATCGTACTCGTCGCCGTATAGCCGCCGTCTTCGGTCGTGACGGTAATATGCGCCGTACCTGCCCCGACTGGCGTGACGACGCCGTCCACTACCGTTGCGACACTCGTGTCATCCGAGCTCCACGTTACCTTCTTATTCGTTGCATTCGCAGGCGCAAATACCGGTGTCAGCGTACCATCTGCTCCACCTTTGAATAGATGCAGCGCTGCATGATCCAGTGTCACACCCGTTACAGGTGTCGTTACGGTTATCGTGCTTATTGCTGTAAAGCTGCCATCTGCCGTTGTTACGGTGATGTGTGCCGTTCCTGCGCTGACTGGCGTGACGACGCCAGTCACAACGGTTGCAACACTCGTATTGTCCGAGCTCCAAGTTACATTCTTATTCGTTGCATTCGACGGTGCAACAGTCGCCACTAACGTACCATTAGCTCCGCCCGTGAACAGGTGCATCGTCGGCTGATCCAATGTTACGCCTGTGGCTGCAGTCGTGACGGTAATCGTGCTCGTCGCCGTATAATCGCCATCCACTGTTTTAACCGTAATATGTGCCGTACCTACGCCAACTGGCGTAACAACACCATTCGCTACCGTTGCTACATTGGTGTTGTCCGAGCTCCATGTGACGCCCTTGTTCGTTGCGTTGGCTGGTGCAATGGTCGCCACCAGCGTTCCGTTCGAGCCGCCTGTGTACAGGTGCATCGTCGGTTGATCCAGTGCTATGCCTGTTACAGAGGTCGTGACCGTTACTGTGCTTGCTGCTGTAAAGCTGCCATCCTCCGTTGTCACGGTAATATGCGCCGTTCCTGCGCTGACTGGTGTTACAACACCGTCAGCTACTGTTGCGACACTCGTATTATCCGAACTCCACGTTACATTCTTGTTCGTGGCATTCGATGGACTTACGGTGGCAGCCAACGTGCCATTCGCTCCGCCCGTAAATAGATGCATCGTTGGCTGATCCAACGCTACACCCGTTACTGGCGTCGTAACCGTTACTGTACTTGTCGCCGCGAAATTCCCATCCACCGTCTTAACGGTGATATACGCTGTGCCTGCGCTGACAGGTGTTACAACACCGTCTGCAACCGTTGCGACGCTTGCATTGTCCGATGTCCACGTTACGTCCTTATTCGATGCGGCAGCTGGCGCAATCGTCGCGACCAGCGTTCCGTTCGATCCGCCTGTGAACAGATGCATCGTTGGCTGATCCAACGCTACGCCTGTAACCAATGTCGTTACCGTAATCGTGCTTGTTGCTGTAAAGCTGCCATCCACTGTAGTCACGGTAATGTGTGCCGTTCCTGCACGGACTGGTGTCACTACACCGTCATCTACTGTTGCGACACTCGTATTATCTGAGCTCCACGTTACATCCTTATTCGTTGCTTTCGATGGGCTTACAGTTGCAGCTAACGTTCCGGATGCGCCGCCTGTAAACAACTGCATCGTTGGTTTATCCAATGCTACGCCCGTTACTGCTGTTGTTACCGTTACCGTGCTCGTCGCGGAGTAGTTACCATCCACTGTAGTAACGGTAATATGCGCCGTGCCGGCGCTGACTGGCGTAACGACACCATCCACAACCGTTGCAACGCTCGATTGGTCAGAGCTCCACGTCACATTCTTGTTCGTTGCATTCGTTGGTTTCACTGCAGCAACCAGCGTTCCATTCGAGCCGCCAGTGTAAAGGTGCATTGTTGGCTGATCCAGCGTGACGCCCGTTACCTGTGTTGTGACCGTAACCGTACTCGTCGCCGTATAGCCGCCATCTACTGTTGTCACCGTAATATGCGCCGTGCCCGCTTTTACTGGCGTTACAACGCCATCCACAACCGTTGCAACGTCTTCGTCATCCGAGCTCCACGTTACGTTCTGGTTCGTTGCATTCGATGGATTAACCGTCGCGATCAGCGTACCCTCTGCTCCACCCGTAAACAGCTGAAGCGTTGGCTTATCCAACGTAACGCTTATCACTTTGGTCGTTACGGTTACTGTACTCGTCGCTGTGAAGTTACCATCTGCCGTCTTAGCGGTAATATGCGCTTTACCTACAGCCACTGGTGTAACAACGCCATTGACTACCGTCGCTACGCTCGTGTTATCTGAAGTCCATATCACCGTCTTATCCGACGCATTCGATGGTGCAACCGTTGCAACCAGCGTCCCTGTCGGTCCGCCTGTATACAGGCTCATCGTCGGTTGATCCAACATAATGCCAGAAACCTTCGTCGTTACCGTGACAGTCGCTGTATCTGTCTTCATCCCGTCGGCCGTCATCACGGTAATGTGTGCAACACCTGCGCTTACTGGTGTCACAATACCATTCGATACGGTCGCAACACTCGAGTTATCCGAGCTCCATGTTACGTCCTTGTTCGATGCATCGGACGGGTTAACCGTTGCGACCAATACACCGTTTGCTCCACCTGTATATAAGTTTAGTGATGTCTTATCCAAGGTTACGCCGGATACTCGCGTCGTTACCGTAATCGCTGCCGTTGCCTTCTTCGCTCCGTCCGCTGTTGTCACTGTAATATTGGCAGTTCCTGCACCAACCGGCGTAATGATGCCATTCGCTACCGTTGCCACATCCGTATTATCCGAGCTCCACGTTACGTTCTTGTTCGTAGCGTTCGCAGGCGAGACGGTTGCCGTCAACGCTCCTGCCGCACCACCCGTATTGAGGCTCATTGTCGATTGATCCAATGTTACACCCGTTACACGGGCGATAACGGTGACTGTAGCTGCTGCCATCTTCATGCTTCCATCCGCAGCCACTGCCGATATCATTGCTGTCCCCGGTCCAACAGGTGTTACGACACCAGAAACATCAACGGTTGCAACTCCAGAGTTGCTTGTAGCCCACATTAAAGTCTTATTGCTTGCATTCGACGGCGTAATCGTTGGCGTCAGCGTAACAGCCGAATCACCCGTCTCGAAGGTCAAAGCAGGTTGATCCAGCGTAATACCTGTAATCGGTATTCCTACTGTAACCGCGGCCATTGCAACCTTGGCTCCATCAATCGTCGTAGCTCGAATAAAGGTTGAGCCTGCGCCTACAGGCGTAACAATCCCATTGGCAACCGATGCGATGCCTGCATCGTCGGAGCTCCAAATAACAGCCTTATTCGTCGCATTCGACGGAAGAACCGAAGCTGTAAGTGTCGCTGTCGCTCCTCCTACTAACAAGTCGAGCGATGATTGGTCAAGCGATACACTCGCTACAGGAATCTCCATGCCATAGGTATGCAGCATGAAGTCAATCCAGTTTATGTACCCGAAACCTCGATCATAGCCAGCGAAAGCCCAGCCGTATGTATGAACGCTTCCTTCAACCCCTGTTGCGAGCCAGCTGCTGTTATTGTTATAAGGCGTTCCATCGTTGTTGAATTGTTTCACATACAACTGGCCAGGGTAATCGGGTGCAACATTCTGATACGCATTGTCAAGGACGAGAAATCCGCCGTCACCGAGTCCCAACACGCCTGGCTCGTCAATTTGAACAGCTGGATCGGCAGTCGTATATTTCAATCCGCTCGTAATCGGCGGCCCGACTGGATTACCGATGCTGTCCATAATTTGGAGCTGAAATCCGGAAGGCGTGTTAACCAGCAGCGCGTAATTGCCATTCGACAATGCCGCTAGCGATTTGTGTCCATTGCCAAGAATATCTTCTGTTGCATAATCGAATGCATTGATTCTCTTGCCATCATTTCGATAAACAGCAACATGGTACTGTGTGGCATTATGCGTATGATACGCAATCATAAACGTTCCGTTAGAGCTGGCAGCAATCACATGCGTGCTAGTTGAATCGTTAGCGCCTGCTCCTTCAACCGACACCGGAGCCGCAAGGAATGCTGCAGTCGTCGTATCAAAAATCCGGTAATAATACTCTGCTCCAGTAACCTGATACATGAATGCAATATTACCATCGGATAATGGCTGAGCGTATGAATAGCAATTGTAGTCCGCGGTCGCAGTGCTAATATCAGTTGCAGGCTGAACGACATTGCCTAGAGCATCGACGATAATGAATTGGATGCTGTGTCCGCTATTCATATCGCAGCCTCCCTGCTGCCCGTTCCACATAATGACCGTATTTCCGTTCGCCATCGGACTGGCATAAATCTCTGAATAATCAAGTGCTCTTACGCCCATGATCTCATTCGTGTTCAGAGGCAGATCAAACACAACGCTGCCGTTGCTATCAATGACAGAATAGCTATGACCAAGCGCTGTGTAGCCCAAGATCCCGATCTTCCCGCCTGGCAGACCAATAAACTGGTCATAGGTTATCCACTGCATATCGAAGTCCAGACCCTTGGTGGATAGATCGATTTTGTTCGCCGTACCGTAATCAACATTGACCGCAGCCTGTGCGACATTAACGTTGATGAATCCGCCGAATACTACCTGACTAAGCAGTACGGCAGCGAAGACCAACATCATCGTTGATCTTCTTACTTTAGCTCGTATTCTCATACAATTATCCCCCTCTATTCATGATGATTATTTCTGCCAACAACATCGGAAAATGTTGGAAGTATCGGATTATAAATATTTATTCCTACAAGATTATAATTGATAACGATATAAAACACATCACTTGCACATTAATTTTCATCTTTCATGCTGATAAAAGAATTTACATTAATGCTTACAAAATAAAAACAAGCTCTTACCAGGCTATTCGCCAGATAAGAGCTCTCATCGTTTACGATCTCGGAATGACATTCTCAAACAATTGACTCTCAATCGCCAGCTTCGGACCGATGCCGATTGGATGGATCCAATCCTGATTCAGCACGCCGCTCTCATCCGCTGTTTGTTCGAACCGTACATAAACCGTTCCCTGCTTCGATTGCAGCTCGAAATGATACTTCACTTTCGAATATAACGACACGTCGAACTCCGGCATCACCATATACTGCAGCCGATGCGCCCGATCATGATCGATATGCGCAAGCCGCAATGGCGTCTTGTTCGGATCGGTCTCGAATGGACCGCCGAGCAGCAGCACTTCTTCCCCCGTCTCTCGCAGCGTGCCAACGATCCATGGACATATCTTCATATTGCGAAAAGGAAACGCGAACCGTATAACAAGCGGATTCGTCGGAATGACCCGCATCGTAATGGCGGCGAACAATATGCTCGACAGTCCCGTCTTCGTCGCATTCGTATCGATCAGATTGCGCAGACTCGGCAGGCTCGCAATAAGCGAGATACGGGACAGCGACAGAATCAGCAGTCCGAACGCAAGCATCATAACGACGCCAAGTCGTACCGTATGCTTAATGAAAGTCGCCTCATTCATATTGGTGAAATACGCCGACCCCATCCCTGACACCGTGGCGGTAATCATCGAAGATACGATAATAATGATGACGAAAGCGAACATGACGATGACGTAGTTGAACGTCCGTCCGCTGTGCATGACTTCCTTGTAAGCCAGGAAGCGCTGGCGAATGCCCTGCTCTAACGTAAATTTATACTCGAACTTCCCGCGGTCGTTCCAGCATTGATAAGGAAGCTCCATCAGCTCCCATAGAATTTCCCTGCACCGCTGAATGCGATGCTGCCCGTTGATCGAGACGAAGATCGTAACCAGACCGACGAGCGTAAGCGTCGAGGAACTAATATTGAACACGATCGATAAAATATCGTCGCCGCGCTCCAACGTCTTTCCCTTCAGCATCCTCGTATCCATCAGCCAATAAGTCAGCAGCCAAATCAATACGCCGAAGCCAGCGATCAATGCGCCTACGGAAGCTTGGCGCAGCCAATGTTTCCACCATCTGCTCCGATTCACTGCCGCCGTGTCCTCCTCTACGAACTTCGAGCGCGGGTCGGGCTGGCTGCTGACCGCAATGCCGCACTTGGGGCAGTGATCCGCCGGCAGCTGGATGAAGCCCCCGCAATGTTTGCAATACATGAACCGTTCACGTCCTTTTATGCCTGATCAATAGTCTTACGGTTGCGGTGCACGAAGCGCAGTAGGCGAGGCTTGAACGAGCATCGGCCGCCCGCTGTTCCACCAGATGACCCGCAGCTGCGGGTACAGGGCCGCAATGAACACCGCTTGCTCCGCATCGCTCTCGACGTAATGCGTACATCCGAGCGCGAGCGCCTTCTTCGCTTTCCACTCCCCGGTCGTCTGCGACGTAGGCTTCTCAACCCCGTCATCCCGCAGATGCAGTTCCAGCTCATGGCGGTGATGCTGCTGCAGCCAGCGGCGCGTGCGCTCCTCATCCTGCGTCGGTCTTCCTGTAATAATGATGTCCTCTTGAATGAGCGCCGGAGCATAAGGCGCCGGCAGCAGCTTGTCCCGCATCTGCAGCGCATTCTCGAGATCCGCCGCGTAATGCTCGCTTGCGACATCATCCAAGAACACGCCGTCCATGTCCCAGCCGACCTTCTCATAGGCTAGATCGTTCATCCCAAGGCCGAGATCTACCGCATGATTAAGCCTATACCGTTCCCATGGGAGAATAATGCGCGCATCCTCCTCCTGCAGCCAGAAGCACGAGTAATCAGGCGTCGAAGCCGACAGCCTGTCCACGCAGACGACGCATGTCGCTGTCTGATAGCCCGCATCCACAAGAAACTGCTTGCAGGTAATGAGCGTCTTCCCGCTTCCCGCGAAGTCCTCGCACAACAAGACGCTGGACTGCTCAGGCGCCGGTCCGACCCACTGTACATGCTGAAGCGTCCGATCATACTTAAGAAAATAAACAGGCAGCCCCGTCAGGAATGCCAGGTGCACGCCGCTGAAGGAGCCTCCGCGCAGAATGATGACCAACGCCTCGTGTCCGGCTTGCTTAATCTGTTCCGCCATTGCATCCAATCGCAATGCAATTGCATTGTAGTCCAAATAAATATGCCGCCTCATGACGCGCCCCTTTCTAGCACTTCTATTAGTAGAACTATCCAATCAACCTATAATCCTACAAGATTGTATCACACAATCCGCCAGCCGATGACGGCAAAAAAATCAACGGCCGCATCCGTCCGTGGACTCATGAATGCCCTATCGGCGTTGTCCCCTGGAGCAACGTTGGATGAACGAAATAAGCGTGGTGAATCCACACTTAACCGTCCACCGCCACCAAAATAACCTCATTAAGAGTGGGATAACCCCACTTAACTCTTCTGCATCGGCGGGGCATCGAACATCACGCTTTATTAAGCGGGGAAGCGCCCCGCTTAAACGTGCGAGACCTACGCCTCCTATCCATTAAGTGTGGTTGAACCACACTTAATAGCTCACCAAACCGAACATATGAAGCTATCCTGTGACGTCAACCCGGCCGGCTCTAACAACACAAAAAGTTGAACAGATCCCTTAATCTGCTCAACCTTTTGTCCGACTAAATTCAAATTCGTGTAACACCATGCCTCGCTCTACTCTATGGTCGCTGCCCTTCAAGCGAAACCACCATCCGGCTTATTTCTTCGTCACCTCGAAATTATCTTCGATTAACAGCCAATTCTGAGGGAAGCTTAAGCCCAGCTTCCAATAGCTGATGCCGCGCAGCCCCAGCTCCTTCAGCAGATCGAACTTCGCCTGTATCGAGCGGGCGTCCTCGAACCAGACGACGTGCTCCTTGCCGTTGTTGTCCCAATAGTTAAAATGCGGCGCCTGCGCCTCGTAATCGTAGAGAATCGCAGCGTTATGCTCACGAGCGATATGGATTGCCTGCTGTGGACTAACGGCCTTGGCGTAAGCCCCTCCCTGTACGAAGGGCAGCGTCCAATCGTAGCCGTATAGATTTTGGCCCATCATAATCTTCGAGGCTGGCATCTCGGTCAGCGCATATTCGAGTACCCGCCGTACGGGGCCTATCGGAGAAACCGGCATTGGCGGTCCGCCGCTGTAACCCCATTCGTACGTCATAATGACGACGAAGTCGACGATCTGTCCATGGGTATGGTAATCATGCGCGGTATACCATTCCCCTGCTTGTGTTGCGCTTGTCTTCGGTGCGAGCGCAGTCGAGATGAGCAGCCCTTCATTGTGAATCCGAGTCGCAGCTTTCCGCAGGAACCGATTATAAGCCTCGCGGTCCTGTGGACGAAGATGCTCCAAGTCGAAGTGAATGTCGCGGAATCCCTGGGCTCGCGCCGTCTGAATCACGTTGTCGAGCAGCCGGTTCTGCACCTGTTCATCATTAAGAATTACCTGCCCTAGCTCCGCGCTGAACTGACCGTTCTCCAGGTTGGTGACGACCATCATCAGTACCGCGCCGTTCTGACGGGCGATCTCTCTTAATCCGCCTAGCGGCGGCGGCTTCAGCGTCCCATCCCGATTAATTTGGAAGCTGAAAGGCGCCAGATACGTCAGGTGCGGCGCCGCTTCACGGGACGCGTTAAGCAGCGCCGGCGCTACGTTGTTCCCGCGCGGCTCGACGTACGCATTAATCTCCGCCGCCCGCCGCGGTCTCGGCGGAATATACAGCCGCGTTCCCGGCGTTAAAGCACCGCTGATCGAGATCTGGTTCACTTCCGCCAGCCGCTCCGCGGTCGTGCCATGCGTCCGAGCAATGCTCGTCAGCGTATCGCCGGGCTGGACCCAGTAATACGACCCGACGATTGGAATAACTAATGTTTGTCCGACAACCAATGTCTCGGACGGCGATATTTCATTCGCTTCCGCGATCGTTGCAACAGGTATTCCATATGTTTGCGACAGCTGATAGAGCGATTGTCCGGACTGTATGACATGAATTTGCATAACAGCCTCCTCACCTTATGGTTACGACATCCACCTGGCATCATTTAATGCGTATTCCATAACGGAGGCGTTAGACCAACATGGACGAAGGCTCGCCTGTCCTTTTTCTCCGTCTGCTACAGCAGCGATCTATCCAGAGTATCGTTACACAGATTAAATAGGCTGCCCCCACGTCAATGGAAACAGCCTACTCTTCACCAGTTATAGTTTCTTACTTCGATCCCCAGATCGCCGTGTTGTTCGAGCCGATCAGCGAGAACGTCATGACTTCGGTGTGACTGGACAGCTCGTTTCTTTGCTTGAAGAAGATGCCCTTGTACGTTACGCCGCCAATGACCATCGTGCAGTAATAGGAGCCCGAAGTAGACGACCACGTACCGGTCACGCTGCCCGAGATTGTGCCGTTCGAGTTCAGCGTCACGCTCTGAGTCGTCAGCATGCCAACGCCGGAAGTCGCAGCATCCAAGCCCATGTTGACGAACTGATACGTGCCCTGCATGTCGCTTGCGCTGTAGCCCGTGGACGAAATGCTGCTGCCGAGGAATTCGTAGACAGCCGTCACCGGCCACTTATCCGCGTTCAAGAACTGCTGATGCACGCGAACCTCGTGCCCTTCCGTACCATTATTGAAACGTGTATGGTAGACGAGATAACGCAGTCCATCCGTATCGATCAACGCCGAGTTGTGCCCGCCGGATTTATAGCCAAGCGGAATGCCGGACAGGGTGTAGTTGCCGAACAGCTTGATGCCATAGTTGCCTTGTGTAATGGATGAAGAACCGTAAACCGCCGAATTGCCTGCCGCATCCGTATATGTGCCGTTGATCGACGTCGAACGGTATACGCGGATGTGGTAACCGCCAGCGTTCGCCAAGCCGCCGTAAGTAACGTACATATAATAGTAGCCTGCGCTTGCATCGTAGACGATGAATGGACCTTCACCGGATTTGCCGTAGCCGCCGGCAATCTTCTTGCCGAAGTAACGGTCCGTGTCGCCGCTGTCTGCGCCTGGATAGATAGGTTGGCCTGTCGATTTGTTGATCTGCAGGATGAAGATGCCGCCGGACCATGAACCATAGCTCATCCACAGGTTGCCGCTGCTGTCATAGGTGAGCGCAGGGTCGATCGCGTTCGGGAACGACGTATTGTTGAAGCCGCCGCTGCTGTTGAACCAGCCGCTTCGCGTACCCGCCAGCGTACCTTTATCGATGAGATCTTGGATGTTCGTATTTTTGTACCAAATATCAACGGTCTTCGTACCGAGCGAGGAAGTCGTCGTAATCGGACTGCTTGCGCTCGTGAATCCGGAATAGACGATCGTATCGACATATTCGAATGGACCCGTTACCGATTTGGATACACCAAATCCAATCGCGGAGCGCATGTATGTCGAGGAGGTACAGTAGTACATCATGTAAGCGCCCGTGGAACCGTCCGCCCATACATAAGAGGAGTTATAGATGATTGCCGGTGCCCAGACCGATGTGCCGCCCGAGCTGTCTTGGTCGTTATAGCCCGCATAGGCGAATGAACGCGCCAGCGAAGAAGTGAGCGCTGCGTTTGCAGCCCGCGACGCATTGCCTGTGCCGCCGGCCTTGATCAGCTTCCACTTCTGCATGTCGCCGCCCCAATATGGCCACTGCTCCACGTTGCCGCCGGCTGTTGTACTGCCGTTCAATACATCAAGCGCCGAAGCGTAACCAGACGACTTCGTAAGGAAGGCAACGGTGCCGTCTTCGTTCTGCTGAATCTTGAACAGCTGCATGGTGCCGCCCCAATACGTCCATTGGTCAATGTTCGTGCCGTTGGCGGACGAGCCGTTATACACGTCAACGCTGCTCTTATAAGCCGAAGCTCCCGTGAGCAAATAGTAGTCGCCGTTGCCGTAGTAGACGATGCGGAACTTCTGAGCTTCCGCCCCGTTATAAGTCCACTGGCGAATGTTCGCGCCATCCGCCGCCGAGCCGTTCTCGACGTCCAGATAGAGACCGCTGTTCTTGTTCTTGATATAGTAGTAGCCTTCGTAAGTCTGTGCGCCATACAAGCTTGTATTCGTGTACCCTTGCGTCCCGATATACGACCAGTTTCTTAGATCGGTACTGGACGCTTGCGCGACATGCGAGCCATAAATATAGTACTTACCTGTCGTTGAATCATAATAAACGTTCGGATCATGCACCGATACTCTCGTCGTCGTCGACGTGGTATTCGAAATAGCCGTACCGAATGCACTGCTGCTCACACTAACAATGAACAACACGCAAATGACGGTCATAATCAGGAGCTTATTGGTCCAAATTCGCTGTGTACGCTGCATTTCGTTAAACAATCCCCTCTCGCTTTTCAAAGTTTAGTAAAACGCTTATTGATTGGAGAGCCTCACCTGTCATCGCCGGATGATTAAACGTCTTCCACTAGAGTTAAGCGCTTACAATAAACATAACGATTGAGTGACTGCTCCCCTCCCTTCTCTTCCTAGGCACTAGCAACACTCTCGCGGCTGTTTCTCGGCAGGCTGTTTGGCCGGCTGCAAGGCTTAGACGATGCTGTGAGCGAGTTATTACGATTTTTGTTAACTGGTTAACGAAACCATTATAACCAAACCAAATCCAATTTTCTATTCTAAAAATTTCAGATCATTCAGAATGCTCCCAATGTTCCACCGTATATGCCTTCGAGGCTGTTCTCCCCTGCTTTAAGAAGTGGTTCATATGATCGAATTCCCTATATTGAATTAACAATTATATGAATCACACCATAACCTTTTACTTGTCGTGGCAAAATAAAAACCACATCCGCCGATGTGGTTTCTTAACCTGCTGTACCTTTAACCCTGTTAGCGTTTTACCGTCTGATCCAGCTTCGTCATGAGCTCCTGCAGCTGCGATATTGCCGATACGATATCTTCGACATAACGCTGCTGCTCGATCGAGCTTGCCAGCACCTCTTCAACAGATGCCGCCGACTGCTCGGTGAAGGATGCTACCGTTGCAATCTCCTGCACGACGGTATGGGATGCCGCATTCAGGCCCTCATTAAGTTCACGAATATGACCCGCTTGGTCTTGCACGTCCACGGTATTCGTCTGAATGCCGCTGAACAGCTCCGCTACGCTTGCGGCCGAATCTTTGCCCGCTCCCACAATCGTCTGTCCCTGCTGCACCAGCCCCGTCGCTTGTCCGATCTTGGATTGGATCGATGCAAGAATGCTCGCAATATCGGTGGATGCGTCTTGCGCATGCTGCGCCAGCTTGCGGATCTCGGATGCGACGACGGAGAAACCTTTGCCATGATCGCCGGCTCTAGCAGCCTCAATCGAAGCATTCAGCGACAGCAGATTCGTCTGGTTCGCAATCTCTTGGATCGTCGTGACGATATTGCCAATCCTCGCGTTCTCTTCGTTAACCTCATTCATGACGACCGATGTGGTGCCAACCAATTGATCGATCTCATTCATATTGCGCGACAGCTCTTCCATCTTCGAATGGCCGAGCATCGTGAGCTCCGCCGTTTCCTTGGACTTCTCGCTCATAGAGACGGAAGCCTCCATCGTCGTTCCAATGCTCTCGCTTACTTGAAGAATAGCGTTCGAGATATCCGTCACGCTGGATGCCTGCGTCTCGATGCCGCTTGCGATTTCTTGGAAAGCGACGACTACCTGTGAAGAGATTTCGCCTGTGTGGCCGGCATTGCGCTGCAAGCTGTGAATGGAATCGCCCAATACGTGGACCGAATGCTTCACTTCGCCCAGCACATCCTCCGTACGCGTTCTCGCCTCCGCCGACTCCGCAGCGCTCACTTCTGCTTTCTTGGTCGTCTTCGCTCCCAGAATGCTCTGCGCGATTAACGCCGCCAACGTCACCACCTGATACGCGACCAGGTCAACCGTCGGAACCGATGCGAAGATCTCCTTCGTCTGTCCAAAATAGATCGTCATCCCGATCGACAACACTCCGCTCAGCACAATCGGACGATAATCATGATAAATCGAAATAATCGCCAGTGTGAAATAGAGGAGATACAAGCTGTCGAACGTGGTTCCCGCTCGTATGAAGAAGAAGCTGATCACGCCCAGCCCTATGGATACCAAATACCGAATATGAGGAACGCCGACCCGTCTCCACGTCAATCCGATGCACAATAGACAGAACGGAATGCCGACTATCGCCAGCGTCTTCTGAATCCCTGCGTCCGATATCGCGATTCCCAATATCAGCGTTCCGATCAGCAGCCACACCATCAATTTGTTCTTCTTGTGCAGTTCTAGCAAGCTCGCAGACATGCTAACCCTTCTCTCCCCTTAAGTATGTACAATTACGGCTCTCTAAATGTTCCTAACCATTGATATCGGCTGCGGGATGTTCTGGGTTAAGAAGAAGCAAAAAAACTCAGCGGATCGCTGAGTCCATAATCGACGTAAATCTCCTGGCGCAATGCCGACTGCTGCTTGCCGAAGAGAAGCCTACGCAGCAATTATAGCCGCATAGGCTTTCATTCGTTTATCCTAACGAATACCTTATCTGCTCTTCACCAGCAGCTCCACCGCTTGCTTAACGAGCTTGCTTGTGTCCCCGCCTGTCGTCTGCTCTTCCAGGATGCATTGCTGAAGATTCTCGGCAACGATCTGCGCGATCGCCCGGTCGGAAGCATTGCGAACAGCCGACAGCTGGCTTACGACATCCTTGCACGGTTTTCCTTCGTCCATGAGGCGCAATACGCCGCGAACTTGTCCTTCGATTCGTTTGAGGCGCGCTTTGATCTCATCCGAGTAGTTATAATCCATATCTTCTTCATCCTTTCTGAACGCACACTTACAAGTATGGGTATATTATAAAGCATAAAGGTACGCGCTCATACTCTTTATCCGAATTTCTAGATAAACAAGTTTACGTTGCCTTCGGAAGCGTCCCCGAGATAAGCAGCTACGCCGCCGAGCTCAATGCCGTCGATCATCTCTTCCTTCTGGATGCCGAGCAAATCCATTGTCATCGTGCAGCCCACGATCTTGACGCCCATCTCCTGCGACAGCTCGATCAACTGCGGCAGCGTCATTGCATTGTGCTTCTTGATAACATGCTTGATCATTTTCGGTCCCATGCCGAGCATTTGCATTCTGGACAAGCCCAGCTTGTTCGCGCCCCGCGGCATCATCCAGCCGAACATTTTCTCCAGCATACCTTTATTCGTTTGAACCGCTTCATCCTTGCGAAGCGTATTCAATCCCCAGAAGGTTGCAAAGATCGTAACGTCATGATCGTAAGCCGCTGCGCCATTGGCAATGATAAAGGCCGCCATCGCTTTGTCATAGTCGCCGCTGAACAATACGATTGTCGTTTTCTTCTTTTGCTCCATAACGATTATCCATTCTCCTCTCGATGATTAAGATTTATGCCTTGCGGACGTAGAACTTGTAGACGCCTTGCTCTTCTTCGTGCTTCACGAGCTCGTGGTTCGTCTGTTTCACCCATGCTTGGAAGTCATTGACCGAGCCTTTATCCGTCGAGAGCACTTCCATGACTTGACCGGACTGCAAGCCGTCCAGCGCTTTCTTCGCCTTTACGATCGGCATTGGGCATGCCAGGCCTTTCGTATCTACAACCAGATCTTTATTCATTTGTGTTGTCCTCCTCAAAATGTATCGGTCCGTGACCGTATCCTTAGTTTGTTAATCCGATAGTTATTAGTTTAATTTAGACGTTGGGCCGTTCCAGCCGGTCATTCCCGGCAATACGTTCGAGATATTCGTGAAGCCTTTGTCCTGCAGCAGCTGGCAAGCCAGGTCGCTGCGAGTGCCGGTGCGGCAAATAACTGCGATAGCGGCATCGCTCTTCAATTCTCCGATGCGGCCTTCCAGTTCACCCATTGGGATGTTAATTGCGGATGCTACATGTTGGAATGCATATTCCGCAGGCTCGCGAACGTCCAGCACTGTAATTGCGTTGCCGCCGGAGAGCTTCGCTTGAAGCTCCTCCGTCGTCATCGTTACCGCAAACTTCGTTTCCGGCTTTACTTCATCCGCATTCGACTTGCGGATGTAATGCTTCAGAACGCCGTCTTCTTCAATCGTTCCCAAGTATTGATGACCTGTATTTTTGCACCAGCCTTGGATATCGGCGAGCGAGCCTCTATCTGTTGCCTGAAGTTCGACGACTTGTCCCGCTTGAACCGTCTCGATGGCTTTCTTCGTCTTCACGATCGGCATCGGGCAGGCAAGCCCTTTGCAATCAAGCGTAAGGTCTACTTGAATTTGTGCTTGGTTAGTCAATTGTATGATCCCCTTTCGATTCTTTACGATCTACAGCTTACTTGTCGTGAATAGCGCAGCGGTTCGGTCCGATTTCCATTTCGCGCTGCTCATCGGACGTAGGTGCGATTTTACCCATGTTCGTCTGACGGATCTGTTGGTAAGCGTTCGGATGCTGCGGCAGATTTTCCGTTACTGCACGGCGGAATTCCGCCTCGTCATGGATATTGAGTCCTGGATTGTTCTGGTACAGATCGCCCAGACGAGCGGATACTTTGCCGCCTTCTCCAAGCTCTGTAATTTTGCCGAAGTGTGCAGGAAGCACGACCAGTTCTTCAGACAGCTCTTTGTAACGGTTGTACAGCGTGTTGCGCAGATCGCCAACCCAGTCTTCTGCAAGGCCTGCAAGGTCAGGGCGTCCGATCGATTCTACGAACAGGATGTCGCCCGACAGCAGGTAACGGTCGTCTACAACAAAGGACGTACTGCCGATCGTGTGGCCTGGCGAGTAGATCGCCTGGATTTTGATTTGCGTGTCGCCAACCGTAATTTCTTCGGCGTCATTAAGTGCTGCATATTCAAACGTCACTTCACCTGCATCCTTCGGAGGCAGCCAGTACGTAGCGCCAAGCTTCTCAGCCAGCTGGCGTCCGCCGGAAATGTGGTCCGCATGAAGGTGCGTATCGATGGTATGCTTGATCGTCGCGCCTTTCTCTGCAGCGAATTGCTCGAATACGTCCGTCATGCGCAGGGTATCAATCGTAGCCGCTTCGCCGTTGGAAAGAACCATATACGACAGGCAGCCTTTGCCGATGCGTACGAATTGGTACAGTTCGCCGCCATCCTTCAGGTCAGCTACCTTCACAGGCTCCAAATATTCGCTCCATGCCTTCATGCCGCCCTGGAGGTAGAACACTTCTGCACGGCCAGTCTCAGCCAGCTGCTCGGCTACGAATATGGACGAGCCTTCCTTCGCGCATACAACGAGCACTTTGCCTTCGGCAGGAATGCGGTCCATAATGCCGTCTACGCCTTCGAGCAATTCGAAATAAGGTACGTTGATCGATTCAATCGAATCGCCTTCGATTCGCCAGTCGTTATAGTCGCCTTCATTGCGAACGTCGAGGATAAACAACGGTTGTTTGTCCAGAACATATCGAGTAACTTCTTTAGCCGTCATCGGTTGGTACGTTGCAGTTGTAGTCATTTGTATTCGCTCCTTTATGGGTATACCCCTATGGGTATATAATTGGTTAAAATTTTTTGCCTGTTTCGGCAATGGCTTACTCTGATTGTCGTTTATTTCGTTCCGTCACAAGCTTTAAAATTCGAGATTTCCGTTCCAGTTCATCATGCCGCCGGTCATATTGACGACATCGTAACCGAGCGATTCCAGCATCTCGCATGCCAGACCGCTGCGATTGCCGCTGCGGCAGACGACGATGGTTTCTTGCTTCGAATCGATCTCTGAACGTCTTTGCCCAAGCGTGCCCAGCGGAATATGTTTCGCACCTGGGATATGGCCGGATTGCCATTCGTCCAACTCGCGCACATCCACAATATGAAGCTTGTTTCCTTGTTTGATTAAAGCTGCCACTTCGTCGGTCGTGATCTCTTTAGAAAACTTACCAGCCATTTCAATCTCTCCTTGCTTTTATTGTTTGTATATATGTTTGATAATGACCAGTCAACATATACCCGTATGGGTATTATAATAGGTCTTCGATTCGTACTTGTCAACTTCCTCTTATTTCTTCAACTGACCTCTCCAGGCCATGATGCCGCCTTGCAAATGCGCCAGATTCTGATAACCTCTCTTGGAGAGAATTTTTGCTGCTTGCTTGCTTCTCATTCCGCTTCGGCAATACAGGTAGACGCTCCGGTCGGAAGGAATTTCACTTACGCGTTGCTGCAATCGGGACAATGGAATATTGATGGCGCCCGGAATATAACCTTGCTTCACTTCGCCTGGCTCGCGCACGTCGATCAGCATATGGTTTCGGTTCGATTTGAGCTCATTCTGCATCTGGTCGGCATTTACGTTGCGAAGTCCCTTCACACCTTTGAAACGGGAAGCAAGGAACCATACGATGCCAGCGCCAATCGCGATGTTGATAATAAGATTCGTGTCCATGAACTCACCTCCTTGTATTGATACCCGTCGGGGTATAAATGATCTTAAAAAAATTTAGTGTGTCGCTTAACTTGTTTTCATTATATACCCCATGGGGTATGTTTGCAAGAGCTAATTCAAAGTTAATTTTTTGATAAATCAGGACGAATGATCGAATACTATTCCAGCTGCCGAATCGCCTTTATCATAATCTCATCATTGATCGCACCGGCATACTTGTTTCTTATAATACCGTTCTTATCGATCACGTATGTGGTCGGATAGGCGGTAACTTTGTATTGCCGTTTGACAACCCCGCTTCGTCTCGAACGACAGGGAAAGTCAGTCCATATTCGCGAAGCCATCGACATCCGACGGTTTCGCCTCGGTCGTCGTTGCCCGCGAACAGATAGATGACGATTTCCAAATTCAGCACGAATGTACCTGCTTGTACGGTATACATGAACCTACTCCTTTGCTGACAACCTGCGTCCATCGAACATGTGCAGATAGAACAAAGAGCGAGCGCCTCCTGATCATGCGTTCGCTCTTTGTTCAGTATACATATACACCTTAGGGTATTCTAATAGTCAAAAAAAGACCATCGTATTTTACGACAAAATATCCAACCAAATTTTCACAACCGTTGCTGTAATCAATAAAGCGAGCACCATTTGAAGCACCTTCACGTTAAGCTTCTGACCGATCTTCGCGCCAATCGGCGAGCCGATGATGCTCGCAACCACCATAATGATCGACGGAACGAGCAGCATGTGTCCGCCCATCACTTTACCGGCGGTCGATCCGATCGATGAGATGAATGTAATAGCGAGCGAAGAAGCGATCGCGACGCGCGTCGGTATTTTGAGAACGACGAGCATAATGGGTACGGTAATGAATGCGCCGGCTGCGCCAACGACGCCCGACAGAATGCCGACGACCGCAGCCGATAGACCGGCAATCAGTTTGTTGAATTGAAGCTTGGCATAATCGCCTTCTTGCCCTTTCTTCGGAAGGAACATCATAATAGCCGCAACAAGCGCCAACACCGCATAGGTCAGGTTGATAGCCGAGTCGGGCAGAAACTTGGAGCCATACCCGCCAACAAAGCTGCCGATTACGATCGGTATACCCATGTAGAGCACCAAGTGTTTGTTAATCAACCCGCTCTTGCGATAAGCGAATACGCCTGCAATGGTCGCGAAGAATACTTGTACAGCACTAACCGCCGATACCTCTTGTGCGGTGAATGCAACAAACCCCAACGCTGGCGGAATATAGAGCAGCATCGGATATTTGATGATCGAACCGCCGATGCCTACCATGCCGGAAATGAATGAACCGATAAACCCGATTGCGAACAATGTGAGCAGCCAACCAAAATCTAAATCCATCTTATAACACTCCCCATTCTTGTTGTCATTTGAGCATGATGTATGATACATATACCCCCATGGGTATTATAATAAATCCTGATTCCCTCCTTGTCAATTGAGCGCAGCAGATTATGATCTGTATAAAAAAAGGTTAGTCGCTCGTTATTTGATACAATACAACAGCTAACTTGCCTATTCACAAATCCGGCTTCAGTTAACCGGCATGAGGATCATCGGTGCAAGAACAAGACAAAAAAGCCATATCCTCATCCGGACACGGCTTTAACGATTGAACGTTATGAAATCGAAAAAGCCACATCCTCATGCGGATGTGGTTTTTCATGATGATGCAGACAGACTTAAGAAACGATCATTGTCTGACAATCTAGCTTCTATTACCGATTTACTTGCCTTTCGAAACAGACTTCTGAATCTCCCTCGTGTTGACCAGTACAGGTAGTTCTCTCATCCCGCTGACCATCGGCGTGTGACAGAAATGACAAGTCGGCACCTCTTCAAATGCAAAATTATCCCTCATCCATCCGTTACAGCCATCCTGTGTACAGTGCCATACCGCCGTCATCTCAACAGGGACTTCCGCTTCTTTCTTCTTTGAATAGTACAAAGCTTGTCCTCCTCCCATTCACTCAAAGCGTTCCAGAAAAGAACAATGCCCCAAACATGGTGTTCGAGGCATTGTACTTACAAATACTACAGTTTTACTACGTTTTCAGCTTGCGGTCCGCGGTTGCCTTGAACAACGTTGAACTCTACGCGTTGACCTTCGTCGAGCGATTTGTAGCCGTCGCCTACGATTGCGCTGAAATGTACGAATACATCGTTACCACCTTCAACCTCGATAAAGCCGAAGCCTTTCTCTGCGTTGAACCATTTCACTGTACCTGTTTGCATGTGTGTGCACCTCCTTCAAGTTATATGTGCTTTTATTTTCTGTTAAAAATAAAAATTCACATATTGTACAAAATTATTGCATTAAAACAATAACCTTCTACAACATGTGAATTAAAGGTCAGTATTCCAATCAATCCATTATAACGCGATCTTCCCGATTTTGCAATACGTTTCAGCAAGTCCGCCCAAATTTACTCTTATGCGCAATTCAGGAAGGCTCAGCCTGATTGGCTGAGCCTTCCCTCCGCCATCTCTTCTTGCAGCGTCTGATTAAGCGATCGTTGCGTCGGAAGCTTGTTCTTGCAGCAGCTGCTTCTGCTTCCACTTACGGAGAAGCACGCCATGCGATGGCGAGAAGAGCAGAGCAACGAGGAAGATTCCGCCTGCAACACTGATCATGCTGCCTGCGATCGAAGCGTCCAGCAGCCTTGCGACATAATAGCCGAATACCGAGCTGCCGCAGCCGATAATAACGCTGTAGATCATCATTCGGCTAAGCTTCTCCGTGAGCAGATAAGCCGTAGCCGGCGGTACGACAAGCATGCCGACAACCAGTATAGCGCCTACGCTTTCGAAGGAAGCCACCGTGCTTACGGAAACGAGCCCCATCAGCAAGTAATGGAACAATGCGACCGGAATGCCGACTGCCGCAGCCATTACGGGATCGAACGAGCATATTTTGAACTGCTTATAGAACACGGCGATTACGCCTACGCAGAGCAGCAATGCAAGCCCGACGCCCCAGACCGCCTTCGGACCGATATCGACGCCTGCGATCTGGAGGGTGTTCCACGGTACATAGGCAATCTCGCCATACAGTACGCAATCCAGATCCAGATCGATATCTCTCGTATACATGCTGATCAGAACGACGCCGACCGCGAAGAGCGCAGTAAAGACAACGCCGATTGACGCATCCGATTGGACGCCGCTCTGATGAAACAGCTGTATCAAGAAGACCGTGATCAGCCCAATGACCGCCGCACCGAGAAGCATAAAGAAGGAATCCCTTGAACCGCTAATCAGAAAGGCAATCACGATCCCTGGCAGGACGGAGTGGCTGATCGCATCTCCGACCATCGCCATCTTCCGCAGAACAAGGAAGCAGCCGACAATGCCGCAGGCACTTGCCACAAGGCAGCCTGTCAGGATGATCCAGAATGTGCTCATTGCGAACGCTCCTCCCCGCTGATCTGAAGTATCGCTTGCTCTCTTCTAACTCGACTGCGGACAGAAACGCGAAGCAGCCATTTGGATAACAATCCGCGGCGAGGTGCCGCTATTACGGAGATGACGAACAGCGCTGTCGCAACGAGTACCGTTAATGGACCTGTCGGCAGATTATTGCCGCTTGCGCTGATGAAGGTGCCGGCTAAACCGCTGAATGCACCGAATAATCCAGCGAGTATAACCATCAGCCCAAGCCTCTCCGTCCAATATCGGGCCGACACCGCGGGCGTAATCAAGAGAGCGGCCATCAAGACGACTCCCACGGCCTGGATGCCAACGACAACGGCTACGACCATCAAGAACATAATCAACTGATCCATGAAGGCCACGGGATATCCGATTCCGCGTGCGAAGCCTGCATCGAAGCTGAGCAGCTTGAATTCTTTGAACAACAAGGTGCATATTCCAACAAGCACAATTGAAATAATAGCCATGATGATGACATCCGAATGAATCATTGAAGCGGCCTGGCCGAACAGAAACTTATCGAGTCCGCTCTGATTCCCGTTGCCGCTGTGCTGGATTTTGGTAAGCAGTACGATGCCAAGTCCGAAGAAAACCGTCAACACAATCGCCAACGCCGAGTCCTGCTTGATTCGGGTGTTGCGGGTTATAAAGCCGATGCCGAAGGTCGCCACTATTCCAGCCGCTGCAGCGCCAATCAGGAATAGAAGGATCGACTTCGAGCCGCTCAGCATGAAGGCGATGCAAACGCCGGGCAGTGCCGCGTGCGATAAAGCATCGCCCATCAGCGACTGCTTGCGCAAATAAGCGAAGCTGCCGATAACGCCGCTGCTTAACCCGAGCAGCATGGAGCCAAGCACAATCCATTGCACGTTCGGATCCTTGATCAAACTCAACCATTCAAGCATCCCGATCACCTCCCGCTTGTAATGACGGAGGTCGTGGTATCTCGATTCAACAGGGCCAGCCTCCCGCCGTACGTTTGCTGCAAGTTATCGGCGGTGAATGTCTGCTCCGTCGGACCGAAAGCAATAAGCTCTACATTGAGCAGCATGACCCAGTCGAAATATTCCTCTACAGTAGCCAGATCATGATGGACGACCAATACGGTCTTCCCTTGCATCTTCAGTTCGTTCAACAGCGTAATGATCGCTTTCTCCGTCGCTGCATCAACCCCGACGAACGGCTCATCCATAAAATACAGCTTGGCGTCCTGAGCAAGCGCTCTAGCCAGAAAGATTCGCTGCTGCTGTCCGCCCGAAAGCTGGCTGATCTGTCGGTCAGCAAAGTCCGCCATTCCGACCTTCGCCAGGCACTCCATAGCGATTGCTCTCTCCGCGCTGCCGGGGCGTCTGAACCAGCCCAAATGACCGTAGCGTCCCATCATAACAACGTCGAGCGCATTCGTCGGAAAATCCCAATCGACGGATTCTCGCTGAGGAACATAACCGACCAGCTTACGCTGCTCTTTATAGGCTTTGCCATAGATGGCGACATCCCCGGACAATCGAGGAAGCAGTCCCAACGCCGCTTTAATCAAGGTTGATTTGCCTGCTCCGTTCGGGCCGACGATGCCAATCAATTTACCTTCCGGCACCGTGAATGAAACGCCTCGGAGCACAGGCTTCTTCTGATAGGCCACTGACAGATTCTCAATCGTGAGCGGATCCGTTCTCATAACAACCTCTCCTCTTCTATTATTTCAACGCGTTTACGATCGTATCGACGTTATGACGAACCATGCCTATATACGTGCCCTCTGTCGTTCCTTCCGCTCCCATCGCATCCGAGAACAATTCGCCTCCGATAATCAGCTCATGACCTTTCTCGGCAGCCCCCTGAATAACCGCATCAATCGCCTTGCGTGGCACGCTGGATTCAACGAATACCGCTTTGATCTTGTTCTCGATCAAGTAATCACGCAGGTCCGTAACGTCTCGGGTACCCGCTTCGGATGCGGTGCTGATCCCCTGCAATCCCATCACCTTCATGCCGTAAGCATCGCCGAAATAACCGAATGCATCATGAGCTGTAACAAGGACGCGGCTTTGTTCTGGAATCGTGTTGATCTTGTCAGCGACTTCAGCATCAAGCTCTTGCAGCTGCTTCAAATAGCTGTCCGCATTGCGCTTATAATCATCCGCATGCGTCGGATCTTCCTTGACCAATGTATCCCTGATCGACTCCGTCGCTTTCATCCAGTGCTTGACGTTAAACCAGATGTGCGGATCGAATTCCGTATCCATGCCATTCTCCGCTCCCGTACGCAGCGTGGCATGATCGATGTTATCCGAAACGGCCACCGTCGTTTTCTTGTGCGCCATCTTCTCCAGAATTTCAATCATTTTGCCCTCTAGATGTAACCCGTTATAGAAGATGATATCGGCTTGATCCAGTTTATTAATGTCCCCTTCCGACGCTTTGAACAGATGCGGGTCGACGCCTGCCTTCATCAGCCCGGTCACCACGACATGCTCGCCGCCGACTTGCTTGACGACATCTGTGATCATGCCGATCGTTGCGGTCACTTTAATCTTGCCTTCCCCCGCTTCGCCATCGCTATTCTTGCTGCCGCATGCGGACAAGATCGTGAAGCAGCTAATGATCAGTACGACAAGAAACAATCGATGAATCGCTCCGTTCCAATGAACTGTTGACTTATACATCTGTTCTCTTCCCTTCTCTCTTCAAGCAGATTGGATGACTTGCATCTGGACGACGGACAAGTTCTTTCCCCAGGTTAAATAAGTTGCGTCAAGGAAACTTTTCGAGCAAAAAAAAGCGCCCTCTCCACCCTTCGACTTCTAGTTTATACCACGAGTCTTTCCCTCGCAACAAAAATTTTACCTAAGGAAACTTTCTTGTCCTTAAGCAAACCCTTACGTAAGCATGTGCGTCATGCCAATCATGAACAGCAGTCCTACGATAAAAGCAAAGGTCGAAGAGCGTTCATTCCCGTCGCCGTGGCTCTCCGGAATCAGCTCTTTGTACACCACGAACAGCATCGCTCCCGCTGCGAACGCAAGTCCATAGGGGACGATAGCCTGAAAGCCGTCACTAAACGTATAGCCGACCCAACAGAACAACCATTCCACTAATCCAGTCATCGCGGTCCAGCCTATCGCTTGGTGCTTCCTCATGCCCCGCGTAATAAGAAACAAGGCCGTCAGGAACCCTTCCGGAACATTTTGCAGCCCTATGCTTAATGCAACAACGGCGCCCAGGCTATGACTGCTGCTCCCGTAACTGACCCCGACCGAGAGACCCTCGGGCAAATTATGAAGGGCCATCGCAGCCAGAAAGAAGAATGCGCCGGTTCTCAATGCTGATCCTTCGGCTGCATGATGGGGATCTTCATGCGGTACATATCGCTCCATCAGCAGCAGAACGGCTGTACCCAGCAATACACCTGCGGACAACACGAATAGATTAGACAAGCGTAAGGCGGACGGAATAAGTCCGTATGTGGAAGCAGACACCATGATGCCGGCAGTGAACGCCAGCAGAATATCTCTTCCCCGGTGCGTCACTTGGGTGAACAATAGAATCGGAAGGGCTCCAAGCACGGTGCATAGAGCGGTCAACAAGCTGGCCAGCATTGCAAAATTCATTCTTCCCTGCCTCCCCACTACATTCAAGCATCAGTCCGTTATCATCCTATGCGCTTGTACGAGATATAGGACATGCTGCAATTCGTATAGGGAAAATAAAAAAGCTCAGCGATGGCTGAGCTCGTTGGATGGAACACTATTTCGTTATTAATCCATGCGGAGTAATATGCTTCATCCGTAAGCTGCGGTCATTGAAACGGCATATGCCAGCAGCACTAGTCCCACACACAAGCCAATAATTACGGGTGCCTTGATGATGAACTGAACATTGTGAATGCCCGCGCCGGAGAGCAGCACAGTCAGAATGCTATTCGTGAATAACGCACCAAGCATACCGCCAATCAGAACACCAGCGAGCAGTCTAGTTACATATTAGGAGGGAAGGTAGGAATTGTAAAATGGATTCAAAGGGAAGCTTCCCTCCTGTAAACGATAGAATGTTAGTCTATTCACTATAATTTTATTCTTTCAGGAGACTTGCCCCTAACAGGATTGGCAATCCTAGAAAAGAACTATATTACAAAGCCGGAACCAAGGAGGGACTTATGGGTAGAGTTGTGCATTTCGAGATTCATGTGGATGACATGGAGCGCGCGAAGAAGTTTTATGGGGAGATATTCGGGTGGACGTTCGAGGATTGGAGCGAGTATGCGGGTATGCCGTACTTCGGGGCCACGACAGGGGACGCCGAGGAGATGGGGATTAACGGCGCGCTGGTGAAGCGTCAAGGTCCCGCTCCACAGCCTGGGCAGCCGATGAATGGCTTCGCATGTACGTTAGGGGTAGCCGACTACGATTCCACCGAGTCGAAGATATTAGCGCTTGGCGGTACGCTGGCTTTACCGAAATACGCGCTGCCTGGCATGGCGTGGCAGGGGTATTACATCGACACGGAAGGCAACCTCTTCGGTATTCATCAGCCGGATTCGAATGCGAAGTAGACTTCATAAAGAAACACCCGCATCCAAGTCTGGATGCGGGTGTTTCTGCTTTATGCTTCCTATGCTTCGTATGCCCCTATCCGTTCTTGAGCAGCGCATCGGCCGCCGAAGGGACGAGACGCTTCATGAGCTTCAGCAGCTTGACCTTGCCGATTGGCACCTCGAGCCGATCGCGCCTGTATGCACGCCAGAACTGACGGGCTAGCTCACCTGGGGGAAGCTTCCTTCTCCCGCCTCTTCCCCGCGTCATCTCCGTGTCCACGAGCGGCGGAATGATCTCGAACACCCGAATGTTCGTCGATTCGAGCTGGTATCTTATTGACTGTGTGAAAAGATGGATTCCGGCCTTCGTCGCGCAATAGACGGGAGCACTCTTTTTCGGCGAAATAGCCAGTCCAGACGATACATTCACGATAGCAGCTTCCGCCCGAAGCGCGAGTATGGGCAGCAGCTTAGCCGTCAATCGGATTGGAGAAACGAGATTCAAACCAATCTCCTCGGAGATCCGCTCACCGATTCTGTCGTCTCGCGGGTCAAGAAACGACTCCTCGTATTGCATGCCCGCATTGTTCACGAGCACGCTTAAATCGGGATGCTCCGCGGTTAACCTCGCCGCTAAAGCTTCGGTCTCCTCCGTCGAACGCAAGTCACAGACATATACGACGATGCCAGGAAATTGTGCCCGCACCGCGTCCAGCTTGTTCCGATCTCGCCCTACGACGATTACTTTATTGCCCTCGCGAACGAATTGTTCCGTCAGCGCCAATCCGATCCCCGACGCCCCTCCTGTAATGAGCACCTTATGTCCAGCCGATTTCATCTACCCATTCCCCCTTCGACCTCTAATTCTAGAAGGGAGAGCGAGGATTCTCATTAACCTAAGTTAATCTGCGGCGAATTCGGCTGAGCGCGACAGGCGTGATGCCCAAGTAAGCAGCGATCTGATACTGCGGAATCCGGTTCTCCAAATGTTGATAGCGACCGAGGAATAGACGGTATCGCTCTTCCGCAGACAACATGAGCAGCTCCCGTTCACGCCTCTCCTTGCTTATGAACATGCCCTCGGCAATCTTACGTCCCAGCTTCTCCCAGCAAGCATGCCGATCGAACAACGTCTCGAAATTCCGGAACGGTACGACGAGCAGCTCGCTGTCCATCAGTGCTTGGATGGAGAAGTAAGCTGGCTCCTTCATCAGCAAGGAGCTGTATGCTGCAATAAACTCGTTCTTCCCGCAAAAGTTTTTGTTGTACTCGATGCCATCTGGAGTCGTGTAGTAAAGGCGGAACAAGCCGCTCAAGCAGAAGCCGATGTCTGCCGTCGGTTCTCCGATCAACACGAAATGGCTCTGTGCAGGTATTGTCTTACGCTCGATCAGTGTTCGGAAGACCACCCGCTCCTCGTCTGGAATCTCGACTAGCCTATCGAATGCGGATAATAAAAGTTCGATCTCTTCCTGCTGCGCCTTCATCTCTCCGATCACGCTCCTATTATTCGATGTATTCGCGGCAGGCTGTACGGTTTCCTTGGACCTGAACCAAGCGAGCTCCGTTAGAAACAACAAAAATGGCTGAGCAGATATCCCTCTGCCCAACCATTTTCACTTGCTAAACCTTATTCCGCAGATTGCTCCTGCTTCTGCTGCTGCTCGGCCAAACGTGCCTGCTTCTCCGCCAACTGCTTAGTCGACTGAGCGAGTATGCCATCTATCTCATCAATGGCTTTCTTAAGCTTAACTTCCCGTGAAATTTTGCTGCTCAAATCGTTCATCGATTGACTCAATTTCTGGTCGCGCTGAAGCTGTTTGATTTGGGCCAACATATGATCACGCTTCTTCTTATGTTCACGAACGAGCTTCTGAAGGTCAGCAATCTCTTTCTCTAGTCGAGTGATGATAGAACGGGTGAAGCTAATTGCCATTCGTGCACCTCTTTATCCCATAGTCCTGCATAGACATCATTCTACTACAGTTTGCACGATAAGCAATAAGCAGCGAAGCTTCCAGATAAACCGACAGTATCTCAATAAAGGGACACCGATTAAGGTGTTCCTTTATTGAGATACATTCGCTATGCCAAGTTATGCTCGATATGCCTCCAAAGCTGCACGCAACTCAGCCGGAATTTCCATATCGAGGAAGCACTTGGCAAGCGCTTGGCAAACTTATAGGTGACGTCCCCGCGCCTTCGCGCACGCCTCGACCCAGCGCTTCGCAAGCCAAGGCGCCGATCCGAAATGGATGTGGGTATAACCGGCGGCGAGGCTTCCGACAATAAAACCTTCCGGCGATTGGCCGAACATCCCCTTCGTCACATAAGCGTAAGGAAGCGGCTCCTCGACACAATCATTCGGCTCATAGACCGAATAGTGGAATTCGTGTCCTCTGGCCTGCTCTCCTGGGCCAATAAGAAAATTGCCCGGCGCGCCCGTAATTTCGCGGTAGCCCATTGCGGCGAGCTTGCTCTGCATTCGTACGCGCCCCGGAATGATGCCGATCATTGGATAACCGACTCCATCGCGCGCGATCATCTCCTCCGTCAGCACCATGAACCCGCCGCACTCTGCAATCGTCGGCAGCCCTCGGCGAATGGCTGAACGAATCGATTCCAGCGTCTCAACCTGCCGGGACAGCGCCTCCGCGAATTCCTCCGGAAAGCCTCCTCCGAGATACAGCCCGTCTGCATCCGGCGGCACCAATTCGCCTCGCAGCGGCGAGAAAGGAACGATATCCGCGCCGTAGTGCGACAGCAGCTCGAAGTTCTCCGGATAATAGAAGCTGAACGCTTCGTCTCTCGCTACTGCAATCTTCACCTTGGGCGAGATGGGATCCCCTGCAAACAGGGAGCTACCATGTATATGTATTGCCGCGCTCGCACTCTCCTTAACGGTCCCCATCGCCTTCAGCAGCCGGTCCAGCTCGAATCCGCTTTTAACCCGCTCCGCCAGCAGCTCGAAGAATGGAGACAACTCCCCTCTCTCGATGGACGGCACCAAGCCCAAATGTCGCTCCGGCAGAACAAGCTGGTCGCCATGCTCAAGGTATCCGACAACCGGAATGCCGCACGCCTGCTCGACTGCCTTCTGAATCATTTCAAAATGCCCGCGGCTGCCGACCTTGTTCGCTACAACGCCAGCAATTCGAACATCGGGATCGAAGCTCTGAAAACCTTTCACAATGGCTGCCGCACTCCTTGCCATGCCGCTGCAGTCGACGACCAGCAGCACCGGACTGTCGATCAGCTTGGCAATGTCCGCCGTGCTCCCCTCATTGCTGAGCGGGTCCTTCCCATCGAACATTCCCATTACGCCTTCAACGATGGCGATATCCGCCCCGCGAGCGCCTCTCTCGAACAGCTCGCGAGCAGCGGCCGACGCGCACATCCAGCTGTCCAAGTTGCGAGAAGGCCTGCCTGTTGCAGCCGTATGATAAGTCGGATCGATGTAATCCGGACCGCATTTGAAGCCCTGCACGGCATAACCTAAGCTCTGGTACGCTGCCATCAATCCGATGGCGACCGTCGTCTTGCCCTCTCCGCTTCCGGGTCCCGCTATAACAATCGACCGTGTCATGCCAGCCACTCCTCCAGCTTCGCTTCGTCATATGCGGGATAGTGATCGGGGTGCAGCGCAGCAGCCAGTTTGCTAAGCCCGGCGACTAATCGCGGCGATGGTCGGCAATACAGCGGCTCCTCCATGACCAGCACGTTGCTGTCTCGAACAGCACGAAGCTCCGACCCTCCCAAACGGCTGCTAACGGTATTCGGCTTAACGAGATGCTGCTGTATGCCGACCCAAGCAAGCAGGATATAATCGGGATCACGACCGACAACATCCTCCCAATCGGTCTGCACGCTCGCCCTCTCATCATCGGCAAATACATTGACCGCGCCCGCCAGCTCGCTAATTTCAGTCAACCAATTGGCGCCGCCTGGCGTAAAGACCGGCTTCGGCCACCATTCCCAATATAACCTCGGCCTCTCTGTCACCGCCCGGCTTATTTCGCGATATTGATCCAGCATATGCTCATACCGTTCTCGTGCCGCAGTAGCATGCGCCAGCGTATCCGTTGCAGCGCCTACAGTCAGCATATTGCTGCCGATATCGGCCAAGCTGTTTGGATCAAGGACAATATACGGAAGCTTCCGCTCCTCCAGGCGTTCGATATTTCGTTCCATGCCTGGAACGCTCAGCGACGCGACGACCAGATCCGGCCGAAGCGCCTCCAGCGCGTCCATATCGATATCCATATCCGAGCCCAGCCGAGGAACGTTGTTCAGCGTCTGCGGCCAATCCGAATATTTATCGACGCCAACAATCCGATCAGCTAAGCCGACGAATGCGAGCAGTTCTGTATTGCTTGGACACAGCGATGCGATTCTCATGGCTCCAGACCTCATTTTTCTTTAAAATTCGATGCCGCGAACAGCCGGCACGCCTTCATCATAATAATGCTTATGCGGCTTCATCTCCGTTACGAGATCGGCAGCCGCCAATACCTCCGGCTGCGCATCGCGCCCGGTCAGCACGAGATGCAGCCCTTGCGGACGGCGCTGAATCGTCTCCAACACGTCTCCAAGCGGCAGTACATCGTCAATCGGGAAACGGTCGATCGCGAGCGCATTGTTGATCTCATCCAGTACGACAAGCCCATGCTCTCCAGAAAGAATCCGTTCCTTCGCATAAGCCCACGCCTTCGCCAGCGCCTCGCGATGCTCCTCCGGCGTCTTTAGCCAGGTAAAGCCGACGCCCATCTGATGAATCGGAATATCCAGCTTGTCGAGCATGATCGCCTCGCCATACGAACGTTCCGGCGATTTAATGAACTGAATGATCAATGGCTTTAATCCTCGTCCTGCGGCACGAATTGCCACGCCGATCGCTGCCGTCGTTTTTCCTTTGCCATCGCCAGTATAGACAAGCACCAACCCTCGTTCCTTGCTAGGCTTGCTTGCTTCCGTCATCTCGTTCATTGCTATTTCCCTCCGTTCATGATCTTGTAAATCGCCGCCATATCGACATGCTTGCGAACATGGTCGGCCAGTCGATCGAAGCTCATCTCCCGCAGACGGCCGAACGGGGTTTCTTCTTCGGACAACGGCAGTCCCTTGCTATGACGCGCTTCGTTCAGCCAATTATGGCGAAACTGATCATTGTGAAAAATATGATGGATATACGTACCCCATAGGAGGCAGTCATATGATATGGCTCCATCCAGATGATACGAAGTTGACTCTTCATTCAAGCGGCTTGACCGGATGCGGAAAGGCTGCATGACTGGATCCGTGAAGGTCGTCCGACCCATATGAATTTCATACCCTTCCACCGTTATCGCTTCGTTCAGACCTGCCCCGAACGTTCCTGTCACCCGCTCCGTCGTCTTCTCCTTCGCGAATACCGTCTCCATTGGGAAGATGGCCAGTCCCGCCAGCTCCGGAACGTTCGATTCAACGCCGTCGGGGTCGAGCAGCCGTTGGCCCATCATCTGGTAGCCCCCGCAGATGCCTACCGCTCTGCCGCCCTCTCGGATGTGTTTAAGCAGCAGTGCTTCAAGGCCTGATTCTCTTAGGAACAGTAAATCCTCCACTGTGTTTTTGCTTCCGGGTATAATGACGATGTCCGGCTCTCCCCACTCGCGTGCATGACGCACATAACGAAGGACGACGCCGGGCTCATGCTGCAGCGGGTCAAAATCGGTGAAATTCGAGATGCGAGGCAGCCGTATCACGACAATATCCAGCTCATCGCTCGAGGTCGCACGCGCACGGTAGCCTCGGGCGTCCAGCGATGCCCCATCCTCGTCTTCCAGCTGCAGCCCGCCGAGATAGGGTACGACGCCAAGCACCGGCTTGCCGATTCGCTGCTCCAGCCAATCTACGCCGGGCGTCAACAGCGAGACATCCCCGCGGAATTTGTTAATAATAATGCCTTTCACGCGGTCCCGTTCTTCCGGCTCCAATATTTCCATCGTGCCGACGATCGCTGCGAATACGCCCCCACGATCAATGTCGGCAACCAGCAGCACCGGAGCGTCTGCCCAACTTGCCAGCCGCATATTGACAATGTCTCGATCCTTCAGGTTCACTTCCGCCGGACTGCCGGCTCCTTCGATCACGACAATGTCATGATCATCACGGAGACGGGCAAGCGCCTCCCTCACGATGGCCCCTGCCTTGGGAAGGTAGTGCTCCCGATAATCCCGTGCGGCCATATCCATCAGCGGTTTGCCATGCACGACAACCTGCGATACCATGTCCTTCGTTGGCTTCAGCAGGATCGGGTTCATATCGGTCGTCGCCGCAATGCCGCAAGCATCCGCCTGCATTCCCTGCGCTCTGCCGATCTCTCGGCCATCAGGCGTCACATAAGAGTTGAGCGACATGTTCTGCGACTTGAAAGGGGCCACCTTCCTGCCGTCTTGCTTGAAGATACGACACAGCGCTGTCGCAAGCAGACTCTTGCCGACATCGGACGCCGTACCCTGCAGCATGATCGTTGCGGCGGGATGCCGCGAGTCTGTCCCTTCGGTCTCGTACGACACTTTAGTATTGAAGCAGTCCGACATCATGAATTCCCTCCTAAAGTGAAAGAAAGAGGAGCACAATCTCGGCTCCTCCTCTGCATCTACCATTGATCGCTTGTTATTTGACCGCTCCAGGATAAAGCGCGTTCGAGATTGCAAGCAGACCTTGCGTAATCCGCGGGCCTGGACGGGACAGCAAATTGCCGTCAACGCCGATTACCTGCTTGTCTTTCACCGCTTTAATCTGGTCCCAACCCGTGCGGCTGTAGATCAACTGATCGATCGTTTTGCCGCTGTCGTTGTCCATTCCGTCCAGCGTATACATAATAACGTCCGGGTTGTCGGCGACGATTCGCTCCTCATTGATCTGATACCAGCCTGCCACATCCGACGCGATATTGATGCCGCCTGCCAGCGTGATGAGTTCATCCATGAACTCGCCGCTGCCGACCGTCCAGCCCGGCGAGAACTCGATGTACATTTTCTTCTTATCCTTAACGGTCGCCGCCGCATCCTTCACCTTCTGGATGTCCGCATTCATCTGTCCGACCAGCGCTTCCGCTTCCGGCTGTTTATCCGTGATTTGACCCAATAACAGAATCTCGCTCAGCACATCGTCCACCGATTTCGGATTCGACGCGAACACCTTCAGACCAAGCGAGTTCAGATGCTCGAGCGCCTCTTCGCTGATCGAGATGCCGGACACGACAAGGTCAGATCCCGCAGCGACGATCGCTTCTGCATTAGGCTCGACTACGCCGCCGACTTTTGTTTTGCTCTTCGCCTCCTCCGGATAGTCATCGTAGTCCGATACGCCTACGATCCGGTCGTTCAAGCCGAGCGCGAACAACATTTCCGTCTCTGCCGGCGAAGTCGATACAATTTTCTCAGGCGCTTTCTCGAACGTGATTTCTTTGCCCGATGCGTCCTTCACCGTAAGCGGATAGACCGTGCTCTTGGCTTGCTCTGTCTGTTCTTGTGAAGTTTCTGACGTCGCGTTCGAAACCGCATCCGCGTTCCCTTTGGTTTCCGTGCTCTTGTCCGCTCCGCATGCCGCCAACATCACAGCTAGCATAGCTGACATCAAAACTAGTAAAATACGTTGCATTCTTCTCTTCCCCTTACCGATTGTAATGGCGAGAATGCGCACAGTCCGATCCATTTTCATGAAAGGCCATACAACGAAAAAAACCTTGTCTCCATAAGGAAACAAGGCGATACAAATCAGGAAAATAAACAAGCAAACAGACAAAAGCGTCTGCCCTGATCGACCGATCCTTTCCGCGAAGGAGCTTCATTGGCGTACCGATTAGGCAGGTCTCCTGGCTTACGGGTTCATGACTTCCTCGCCTTCCCATTCGATAACGAACAGTGGCACTTCGAGGTCGTCCCCGTATTACAGTGGCGGGACCGCACCGGATTTGCACCGGTTTCCCTTTTAACCCTGCGCAGTCCCCTTGAGCGCTAACAGCTCTTGAAGACCGACAAGGCACCTAATGGCATAAAAATATGATGGTTTTACGCAAAATCTCCCACTCATTATAACCGAGACTTGCGCAACTGGGAAGGCGGTTCGGCCGATTGACAAGCAATTGTAACATGCCGGTCCAAATTCATATTCTCTTCTCCTATCGAACTAAAGCGACGACATCATCTTCTATTAAATACCATACAGCTAGAGCGTCATCGCCTGCCCATATCGAGCTAGGAAAGCTTCCTTCTCCTTATAATCGGGCATAATGCTCCCAATGAGCCGCCAGAAGGAGCGGTCGTGATTCATATGCTTGAGATGGCATAGCTCATGCACGATGACATAGTCGATCACATCGACCGGAGCCATGGCTAGACGATAGTTGAACGTTAGCTGTTTACTCGAGCTGCAGCTGCCCCATTTGGTCGCCGACTCGACGATTTCGATCGATTTGGGCATCAGCTTCAACTGTCGCTGGTATCCCGTAATTCGTTCCAGAACAACCTTCTTGCAGCTGGCAAAATAAAACTTCCTTAGCCGCAGTCGAAGCTCCTCCTCGCTTGCTGCCGCTGTATCAATCAGTTCATCGAGCGTGTAATAGCGGCCGAGGTGAAGGAATTTGCCATGATCCTCATACTCTCGGATATGCGACACATCGCGCGCCCGCTCGATTGCATCAAGCTGCGCCGCGATCTGCTTCCCATATTGCTGCACGGCGCGCACGATCAGCTCTTCGCTGGTGCCGTTCGGCGCCTTCACGGTAACCAATCCCGTCGGGTCGACATGGATGGATAACTTGTTCCGCTGTCCATAGGACACGTGGAATTGTATGATTCGTTCATCTTGTTGAATATGCATAGGCCCTATTATAGCGCAAAAGCTGCGACGACGGGTAGCGGCTGTGCGTGCAGTAGAAATCCGTCTACCGATGCAGCCTCCGTGCCAATCAATCTGACGAGGACGAAGACGATGCAGCTACTACAGATGCCGTTGCCGCCGCCGTCATTGCCGCCTCCTGAGCGATCAGAATGTTCGTCAAGCTCGTGCTGAGCGTCGTAAACGAGACACGGCTGGACAGCTCTTGCACATGCTGATACGCGACCAAAGCAGTGCAGTAGAGCAGAAGCTCGGGTTCTGTGACGGACCATCTGCCGAACCCCTTCTGCGTCCGCAGCCATTCGAACGTTTGCACCAGATTCTCGACAAGCTCGCCATCCTCACTAGGAAGCAGCGCCAGTACACCTATGGACGACAACGTATCTGATCGATCCATCTTGATTCCCCTGGAACGAAAAGCATCTTTCAGCCTCAGCACCCGCGCTGCCGGCTCCTCATCTCCCGCTCCTAGCACCAGCACCTGGGTTAAGGCTTGCAAGGCATTGCCTCGGCGCAGCTCAGATTTCAATTCGGTGTAGAACTGCTCCATTCGAGCGGTTCCCGCTTCGACCTCAATATCCGACAGCGCCAGCATGGCGGCATAGATATAGTCATCCTGCCCCGTCAGGTAAGGATGATTCGATTTCATCGCGGTGTAGAAAGCCTTGGCTCTTGCGACCACATCCGCGAATTGATCCTTCGTGGAATGGGCAGCAATCTGGTACGCAGCGACCGGGAGGTAAGGCGATGACCGGAACTTCACATTTTTCAACAGATCAAAGACATCCAGTGCATGAAGCAGACGCGTATCGGGCTCATCGGAGAGCGCTAGCTGAGCAGCAAAACTAACGTTGCCTCTGAACGAAGAAAACATGCCTGTGTTCTTCTTGATTCGATCCATATTGTCCTTAATGGCGGCTATATCGACTTGTTTATCCTCGACGGCATACAACAGTGCGGCCAACCGGTTCACCATGCCATGATGCCAGGCGAATCCCTTCTTCATCGCGCCAGCGTTCTCCACGAACAACGAGAGCCGTTCTCTATTCTCCTTCATGCTCTATTCTCCTCTATAAGCGAATAAGTCCTTGGAATCATTTTACAATTGCAATATTCTATGTACAATATTAACTGGAATTTTCCAATTTGAAACCATGCATTAGTCGGGAGGAAGTGACGGTATGAAGAAACAATGGATTGCAGCCGGAGCCGCGGCTATTCTGCTAGCGAGCACCAGCGCTGGCGTATATGCAGGTACGAAGCTTCAACAGATCAAAGCGTATTTGGACCCTTCGATGAAATTCAAGGTGGATGGGAAGCCGTTTCAACCTCAGAACGACAAAGGCGCCGCTCTAGCCCCAATTTCCTACAACAACAGCACCTATCTTCCTGTACGGGCCATTTCCAAGGCATTAGGCGTTGCCATTGAATATGACGGCAAGACCAATACGATTCTGCTCGGCGAGAAGGTCGATGGCATTCCGATCGCCGACAGCTTCGGCAGCGATCATCGCACGAAGGATCCTGAGCTGACGAGTTACAACGGCAAAGATTACAAGGATGTTTTCTTCAACAATCTAAGCGGCAATCGATCCAGCAGCTTCATGCTCTATCCGAAGGGCAAATACCAGAAGCTGTACCTGCAAGTAGCGGCGATCGGCAAAGACATCGAGCGATTCTTCGTACAGGACTCAGACACTTCCATCGACCTCGAGATCGATACGGTTGCCGTCAGCGAAGGGTTGAAAACGTTCGAGATTAACATTAGCGGCGTAGAGGAATTGTATATTTACGCGGATGTAAAAGACGGCGGCAGCATGTTCGTTCCGCTGACGACTTCTTACTACAAGTAAACTTAGGTGCAAGCTAAAAGCCCTGTCCATTGGACAGGGCTTCTATAGTTGGCTGTTACTCGACGTGGCGCTATTTATTATTCTTAGGGTCAAGCGTATCCCGAAGCGCGTCTCCAATGAAGTTGATGGACAATACCGTAATAATGATGAGCACGCCCGGCGGAATCCATAACCAGGATTGGCTGAGCAATACGGTAAGCGATTGAGCGCTTGCCAGCATATTGCCCCAGCTTGGCGTAGGCGGCTGAACGCCAAGTCCGAGGAAGCTCAGTGCCGCTTCGTCGAGAATGGCTAACGCTACGCCGGAAGTCGCGTAGATCAGAATCGGCGCTACCGTATTCGGAAGAATATGCTGGAACAGAATACGCGGCATACGGAAGCCAAGCACGACGCTTGCCTTTACATAGTCCATCTGCTTAATCGATAACACGTTGCCTCTAACGAGACGAGCGACGCCCGGCCAGCCGAGCACACCTAAGATCAGAATAATATTCAGCAGACCCGGCCCCACAATGCTGGATACGACCAGAATAAGCATGATATAAGGGAACGACATGAAGATGTCCGTAATCCGCATAATAATGCCGTCAATCCAGCCGCCAATATATCCGGAAATCAGTCCGAGAACCGTCCCGATGGCAGCGGAGATCGCCACTGCACCGATGCCGACGGCTAACGAAACTCTTGCCGCATAAATGAGACGGCTGAGCATATCCCGTCCGACCAAATCTGTCCCGAGCGGATGCTTCCAGGAAGGCCCTTCCCCGAAGGAATCGGTTACGGTCGTTGGCGCATAGGCCGTTATGAATGGGGCAAGCACTGCGCACAATGCAATGATGCATAACGCGAAGAACCCCGCTACCGCCAGCTTATGGCGCTTGAAGCGAATCAGGAACATGCCCTTGGAGCTGCCGTCACGTTCAGTCCATACTAGATCGCTGCCAACTGCGGGCTCCGATCGCCGAATGAAATACCGCTTGAATAGATTCATGATTTGGCCGCTCCTTGATAGCTGTATTTGATTCTAGGATCGACCAAGGCATATAGAACGTCCGTCAACAAATTGGCGAGAATGACGACGAAAGCCGCTACAAGATTAAGTCCCATAATCGTGGAGTAATCACGGCTCATAATCGAAGACAGCGTCAACTGCCCGATGCCCGGCCAGGAGAAAATCTGTTCAATGACGACCGCGCCTCCGAACAGTATCGGAATCTCCATGCCCAGCACCGTTACAATCGGAATCAATGCATTGCGCATTGCATGGCGGTTAACGACAAGGAATTCTCTTAATCCCTTGGCACGCGCGGTTCGCAGATACTCCTGCCCCATAATCTCCAGCATGCTCGATCGTACGTAACGAACGTTTCGTCCCGCAACGCTAGCTGTCAGCACGATAACAGGCAGGATCATATGCCGCAATACATCCGCCACTCCTCCGCTGCCGCCCAACTCGGTCATGCCGCTGGAAGGAAGCCAATGCAGCTGAAGCGAGAATACATAGATGAGACCCAGACCCAAGAAGAAGCTGGGAACCGATATGCCCAAGAACGATCCCGTCATTGCCGTATAGTCGAGCTTGGAATATTGTCTCGTCGCGCTTAGAACGCCAAGCGGAATCGCAATCGCTACACCAAGGACAAGCGCCGTTCCCATCAGCAGTACGGTTGGCCCCATATGGCTCCATATCATCTTCGTTACGGACTCATACGTAATCATGGAATAGCCTAGGTCCCCGTGAAGTACGAGGTTCTTCAGCCAGTGATAATATTGGACGTATACGGGCGAGTTGAGCCCCAGCTCAACCTTCTTCGCTTCGATCGCCGCAGCAGGAAGCTTCGGACTGACGAGCATGTCGATAGGACTGCCCGGCGCCATTCTCATAATGATAAAGTTGATGATCGTTACCCCGAACAGAACCGGAATGGCAATCAGGATCCGTCGTATTACGTAATTAAGCAAAACAAACACCCCGGATCTTCATCAATAATTATTCGCATCGTCCTGAAGTACAGCTCGCGCGTTGTGCCGAAGCCGCGGATTGGCGATCGGGAAGGCACCCAGCAGCTTCTTCGTATAGGGATGTTGCGGGTTACGGAACAGCTCTTCCGCCGTCCCGATCTCCACGATCTTCCCCATATACATGACCGCAATTCGATCGCTCATGTATTTGACTGCGCCCAGACCGTGGGCAATAAACAAATACGTAAGGTTCAACTCTTGCTGCAGATCCTTCAGCAGATTCATGACCTGCGCTTGAATGGATACATCCAGCGCAGACACCGGCTCATCGCACACGATCAGCTTCGGCCGCAGCGACAAAGCCCGGGCAATACCGACCCGCTGCCGCTGGCCGCCTGAGAATTCATGCGGATACCGGTGTTTGCTCGTCCGTGGAAGCCCTACGATCTCAAGCAGCCGGTCGACTTCCGACGACACTTCGCTCTTCGGCACAATACGGTGCACGAGCAATGGTTCAGCGAGAAGATCTTCGATCGACTTGCGGGGGTTCAATGATGAATACGGATCTTGGAACACAATTTGCAGCTTCGATCGAAAACTTGTCATCTCCCGATTAGACAAAGAGGAGATCTCCGTTCCTTCGAACAAAATCCGCCCCTCCGTCGGCTTCTCAAGCCCAACGATGGAGCGGCCGATCGTCGACTTGCCGCAGCCGGATTCTCCGACCAACCCGAGGGTTTCGCCTGGCATAATCGTTAGGTCGACGCCATCTACCGCTTTAATGCTGCTAACCGCGCGGTTGAGCAACCCCTTGCGGATCGGATAGTGCTTCTTCAGTCCTTCAACAACAAGCAGTGGGACTGAGGGGTTGCTGGCAGCCTCGTAATTATTCATGAGCTTCCTCCCGATTGTCGCTGCTTGCTACCGCTTCTGCTTCCCAGCAGCGAGTCCAATGTCCCTGCTGCGTCGCTTCAAGCGTCGGCGGATGGCTGAGACAGTGTTCAGTTGCATATGAGCAGCGATTATGGAACCGACACCCCTCCAATGACTGGTACATCGTCGGAACGGACCCAGGAATGGATACTAACCTTGCATCTTTATCCGCATCCAGATGGAGAACGGACCTTAGCAAACCTTGTGTGTAGGGATGACCGGGACGATCGAACAACGTAAAGACGTCCGTCTCCTCGACCACTTGCCCCGCATACATAACGAGTACGCGATCGGCGATTTCGGCAACGACGCCTAGATCATGCGTAATGAGGATAATCGACGTGTCCGCTTCCGCGCACAGCTCCTTCATCAGCCGGATGATCTGCGCCTGGACCGTAACATCCAGTGCCGTCGTCGGTTCGTCCGCGATAAGCACCTTCGGCTTGCATGCGAGCGCCATTGCAATCATGACACGTTGTCTCATACCGCCTGACAAGGCGAACGGATAGTCCTTCATTATTCGCTCAGGACGCGGCAGGCCAACCTTCCTAAGCATCTCGACCGCGCTTGCGCTAGCTTGCTTCTTATCTTGATCGGTATGAAGCCGGATCGCTTCGATCATCTGGTATCCAATCGTAAAGACCGGATTGAGCGAAGTCATCGGCTCTTGAAAAATCATAGAGATCCGATTGCCTCGGATCCCCTGCATCTGCTTCTCATTCAGTTCCAACAGGCTCGCGCCGTCCAGAACGATGTCTCCATGATCGATGCGGCTGTTCTTGCCTAACAGCCGCATGATGGATAGTGCCGTAACGCTTTTGCCGCAGCCGGATTCGCCTACGATAGCCAATACTTCCCCAGCCTTCAGCGAGAAGCTCACATCGTCGACGCTAACGACTTGCCCTCGGTCCGTCTCGAATACCGTCCGTAATTGACTGACATCTAGAACGTTCTCTATTGTGACTACCCCCTTACTGACGGATTCGCCGGCTTGACGAAAGTTTATTTAACATCCCACTCATTGACGTTAATGAACATACCGAAGTCTTTCGGCGTTGCGCCCGTTACTCGATTGTTCACAGCGCCCAGCGCTTTCGTTGCATAAATCGATGGCATCGGCACATCTTGCGCTACGATTTGCTGCAGCTTCGCGTAATCCGATTTGATCTTCGCTTCGTCCGTCTCTGCGCCCAAGGAAGCCAGAATTTGCTCCGCTTCAGCGTTCTTGTAACCGCTCGGATTGCCTTCATTCAAGAAGTACGCAATGTCCGGCAGCGGGTTGATCGGCGTCAAGGATACCGTCAGAATGCCCAGGTCATAATCCATCTTCACCAGCTTGTCGATCAGCGTTGCGAGGTCCAGCATTTGAATTTTGACAGGGATGCCTACTGCGTTCAGGTTCTCAGCAATAATATTGGATGCCTGCTCGAGCGTCGCATCGCCGGAAAGCACCGACAGCGTCAACGTCTTGCCCGATTTCCAACCCGATTCTTGCAGCAGGCTCTTCGCTTTCTCCGGATCGTATGCAACCGGCTGTACCGTCTCGTCACGATATGGGCTGTAGCTTGTGAAGTAACCGTCTACAACCTCGCCCGCACCCTTCAGCAGCTTATCGACGATCTGACCGCGGTTCATCGCATAGGAGATCGCTTGTCTCTGCTTCGCGTCCGGCACAACTTTCTCGTTAATGTACATGAATTGCGTTGCAATCGGCGGTCCATCTACCGTCGTTACGCTGTTCAGACCTTTGACCTTCTCATAGTCGTTGATCGGGATAACGCCAGCAGAAGGAATGTTCATATCAATCTCGCCGCTCTGAAGTTGAGTGGAGATCGCGGAGCCTTGCAGCACTTTGAAGTTCAATTGCTCCAGCTTCGGAGCGCCCTTGAAGTAATCTTTGTTCGCTTCCATCGTAACGTAGTGATCGCGATCGATGCTTGTCAGCTTGAACGGACCGCTCGTTACCGTTGGTTTCTGCATGAAATCGCTCTTGTTGATGTCTGCAGGCGCAATATCCTTCAATGCGGATTGCGGCAGCGTCATTAGGTTTCTTCCGATCGTATCTTTAAAGATGTTAAGCGTCGTCGGTGCTTTGGTCGTGAGCGTGAGCGTATGCTCATCAACCTTCTTCACGCCAGCGATGTCGGCCGTTCCTTCTGGCAGGTAGCCGGAATCATCAAGACCTTCAATAATGGCGAACATATACGCGTAGTTGGAAGCAACAGCCGTGTTTGTCATCAGCTTCAGTGTAAAAATAACATCGTCAGCCGTTACAGGCGTTCCGTCCGTCCATTTGGCTTGTTCGTTCAACTTAACCGTGAATGTCTTGTTGTCTGTCGTCTCAATCGAGTCCGCCAGCATCGGCTTGTACGTCAGATCCGAATCAAGCTCCACCAGCGGCGGGAACATGAGTCCTGCAACATAAGTGGATACCAGACCTACTGGAGCGAGCGGGTTGATGCCGCTTGGCGCATAAGTTACTCCAATATTGACGACCTTCTTGCCGTCCGATGCAGACGTGCTGCCCGTTTCTGCGTTATTGCTGTCCGTATCGCTGCCGCCGCAAGCAGTCAACATCACTAAGAGAGCAGCGAACACTAGCATTAACGACATCTTCATGCCTTTTCTAGTAAACATGGTTACAACTCCTTATATTAATCCTATTAATCTTATTGGCTTTATCTGAGTATCGAATGTTTTTGAAGATTTGTCAATATACATCGAAGTTTGTCGAATATATGTCAAAAAAAGAGGACGGGTGACATTCCCCCGTCATAACCTCTATCATTGAATGAATGAGACAAGCTTAACGATGAACGACTTGTTTTTCTCCTGCCTTCACTTCGAAGGGCAGACGGTTATGCCGTGGCGGAATCGGGCAGTTAAAGTGATGCGAGAAGGCACAAGACGGCAGGAATGCCCGATTGAAGTCAAGAACGACGGACCCGTCGCTATTAACCGTAACCAATACCATACGCCCCAGTCCATACGTTTCTTGACCATTCGTCAGGTCACCGAAGATGATGATGAGCGATTCACCCGATGCGAAAGGCGTCATACGGTAGGAAACGCCTGCAACCTCAAACTGGATATCGCCCGGTGACTGATGATGACGCAAGCTGCCCTCTTGATCGGCAATATGAGCGAAGGAAGCCGTCTGACCCTGCTCGCCTGCAACATAAGTGCCTTCGATTACCCACGCCGGGTCATACGGGTAGGCCGAGATCGATTCGAAGCTTTGCACCGCATCAATCCGCGTATCCCATACCGCCAGCAGATGCTCGGATCCAGGCTGCTCTGTCGCCATTGCACTCCGCGTTTCCGAGAATTGCACGACCGTCACATCCGTCTCCAGCGTGATGGTGCCCTCGACTGGACGGCCATCTATGGCAATGCCATCCGAGATTGACGCCGTCAACTGGAGTCCGGAGTTCGCCGATGTACGAGGAGCCCATAGGCCCGGTATGCCATCGATACGTGCTGGTCCCTGGATATTCTGAAGAAGAATCAATGCCAGATCACCTTGGGGACCAATGACCGATTGATGGCGATAGGCTCTCCATTCCTCTAGCGGCATCATCGTTAGGCACCCTCTCTAACAACGAAGTCGACTAACTTGCGAATGAAAGCATCATGCTCTTCAATGAACGGCATATGTCCGCTCTCCTCGAACACGATCAGCTCCGATTGCGGAATCAATTGGTGCATTTCCTCGGATTGAGACACCGGCGTAATCCAATCATAGCGGGCAGCTACAATCAGCACAGGCATTGAGAGGGCTGGAAGCTTCGGCCGTACATCATATTGGGGTATGAAGTGCTTGAACGTGTAATTCGCAACCTCAAGCGATCCAATCGGACGATTGCCGGTCTCCATCATCAACTGCTCATCCTTCACGTGGAAGTACAGCGGGAAGTTGATATCCCACCACGCGATGAGCTGCTCCTCATTCTCGACTCGACCCTCGAACAACTCAGGGATAACGCGAAGCTGCTCCGGCGTTGCGACCCGACTAGCGAACTCAAGCGCTGCAGGATAGAACTCCTTGCTCGGTGCTGTGCAGATAAGCAGAAGCTTCTCCAGGGAAGCCGGATAGCGGCTTGCGTACACTTGCGCGACCATTCCTCCGAACGAATGACCAAGCAAATGAATGCGATCGAAGCCCAAGTAAATCCGCAGCGCTTCAATATCGTCAGCTAATTGCTCTAACGTACAAGTGGCCGGATCAACTCTCTCCGATTGTCCATTGCTGCGCAGGTCTAAGTATACGATTTGCATATGTTCAATCAGCGGCGTCAACCAAGGCTTGAAGTCGGAGTGATCGCTTCCCGGACCGCCATGAACGGCGAATAAAACCGGACGCTTCACCATAGAGCTTCCCACTGGTACATAGCCGGATCCTTCAACATCAAAGTACAAACGGGTTCCATTCACAGTTGCAAACAAAAGATGCACACCTCTATTCATTCTAAATAAGATTATTCTTTCACAATTATCCATGGCGAATTCATATAGGTCAACAAAGGTATATTAAGATAATGTAACATTATAATTAGTGAATAAACTAGCTATACACTTTATTTGGGAATAATTATAATAAAACCCGATCGTTTATGATCGGGTTTTATTTTTTACAAGCCACCGTCCAACTACAATTTTATATCATCAAATATACAATTCCTGAATAACGTATCTCGTTAATTGTTAAGCAGATAGAATAGGCCGATATGAACCGCATTGTGAAAATAGAAAGGGGCTGTCCCAAACGTCATACGAGATGACAGTTGGGACAGCCCCCATTGCGCTGGCTAGCGATTATTTCGCTGCTGCTGCGGAAGTTCTTACTTGCTCGTTTGCTTTCAGAGCGTCAAGGATGATGCGGCCAAAGCCGCTGCCCTTCACGACTTCTTTAATATCGGGTTTCGCTGGATACATAGTTTGTCACCTCCTTTACTTAATATCCGGTTATAAGGTGTCGAGTCTTAAATACCGCCTTAGATCATCGCATGCTGACTCGTACACAGCCACTAATCGGCCATTGCTCTCCCTCTCGCCTATTCGCTTAGCAAACTTGGCGTACAATCGGTTGAGATAGCCATGGTCTGCTCGCACATGGAGTCGGACTGAGCGAACATCCTTGACCTCCTCTATAACTTGACGCAGCCAATCTCCGAAGCCTCTATAAAAAGCGTAGCCGCTGCGATATGCGGGCGATACAATGCTAGATTCTATAAATACCGTATCCTGATCTGCCTCGTAACGATATTGAATAAAGCCCTGCAGCTTACCATTCTCGTCATCAAACAAATGAATCCGACTCTCGTGCAATGAGACAACCAGATGCACAATCGCCTCTTGAAAAGGATAATGTTCGTCAAACTCGTGGCTGTGCTCGATATAGTAGCTGGCGAATCTCGCATAATCCTTATCCCGCTTGCATGGTGTCGCGTAGAGACGTCCCACTACTCATTCCTCCTTGCTCTAACGCAGTGTCATGGCAATTTGCGCTTGAACTTTGCCAAGTAGCCGTTTAGCTTATCCAGCGCAACCCGGTACTCGATGACCGACTCCCCTATGCTTGTCCGCTCGGCAAACTTCCCGAAGAGCCTTGTCGTATAGTCATCCGTCCCCGTCCAAAATACTAGCTCCGATACCTCTTCGCCCAGCTCGTTCAAATGCTCCGCAAGTGTATGCAGCCCTTGAAGGAACAATTTCGTGCATCTATGCGTCTCTGCTAGGTAAGCAACCTGAAGCTGTACAATATGTCGATCCTCATAGTTACCTTCGCCAGTGCCGTGGATATAGCTGAATGCACCAACAGCTTCCCCATCGTCATCCAAGCACAAGAAGCCTTCATTCTCCATAAGAATGGGACTCGCAATAAAGCCGAACGCGACAGGAAAAGGAAACGGCAGTCTTAAACCCTCATAATGAGTCAACAAAAAGTCGATGTACTTCCGTTGATACATCTCGGTCGCACAAACGGCAAACGATTCGTACATAGCGTCCAAACTCCTATTTCTTTTGTACCATTATAGGGTATTTTTACCTCGTTGACTATTAATTCCGTTAATATTTTCCTATCTTTTTTTCTACTATCCGTCACATAAACGAGATATTCCAAGATAGCAAAAACCCCGACCTAATGCGGTCGGGGTTGGTAGTGATTTCGAAATATTACGTTGATAGGACTCAAGCGCCAATCAAGGATGCGGAACTTCAACGCCGTTAAGGACGAGTCTATAGCTGATATCAGCTTTCAGCGAGTCGGACACGGCGCAATACTTCTTGCTGCCCATATCGATCGCTTTCCACACCCGATAGTCTGGAATGTCTCCGTCGATCCGGAAGATTAGTTCGATAGCCGTAAAGCTCGTCGGCGTTTCTTCCTTGCGGGCGCCGTCGGCCTCAATGTCGATATGTTTGATTGAATCAAGGAATTGATTCAGAATCATCGTGACGTCAATGCCGATGCAGCCGGCCAGACCTGCCAGCACCAGCTCCATAGGCGTAGCGCCCTTGCCGTCGCCTCCGTACGCAGGAGTAGCGTCCATCTGGACTGGGTAGCCGGAATCTCCGACCGAAGTAAACAAACGTTTGCCGTTCCAAGTCGTCATCACTTTCATAGGTTGTAACCCGCTTTCATTCGTATGATTAATGCTTATTGAGCTGATTTAAGAACTTTCTTGCCCTGTCCGATCGTGGATTGTTGAAGAAAATGTCCGGTTCCTGTTCCTCCACAATCAGCCCGCCGTCCATGAATACGACCCGGTTAGCCACCTGCCGCGCAAACTTCATCTCATGGGTAACGACCACCATCGTCATGCCTTCCTTGGCCAGCTGCTTCATGACCTCAAGCACTTCGCCAACGAGCTCAGGGTCAAGCGCCGAGGTCGGCTCATCGAATAGCATGACGGAAGGTTTCATCGCAAGCGCACGCGCAATAGCAACGCGCTGCTGCTGTCCGCCGGATAACCGGGAAGGATATTCGTCCCGTTTGCCCGCCAGACCGACCCGCTCCAGCATTTGCATGCCGATAAGCTCTGCTTCCTTCCGCTGCATCTTCTTAACGACCAGAAGCGACTCGATCACATTGCCAAGCACCGTTTTGTGCGGATACAGATTGAATTGTTGAAACACCATTCCCGTATTGCGACGAATCTCATTGAAACGCGCTTTCTTCTTGCTGGCCGGCATAGCGGAATCCACTTGAATGCCATTGACTTCCACCGATCCGCCAGTAAGCTGCTCCAACCCGTTCAGGCAGCGCAGCAAAGTGCTCTTGCCAGACCCGCTTGGTCCAAGAAGGACGACGATTTCTTGCGCCGCGACTTTCAGATCAATGCTTCTCAACACTTCGACGCTAGCAAAGGACTTCGACAGTCCGTTCGTTTGTATCATCATTCGGTACACGCCCCGATATTAATAAACTTTGGACAGCCGTTTCTCGATGGATTCCAGAATGGCTGAGAATACGGTGCTCATCACCCAATACATCGCCGCAATCCCTAGATAGAACGGCATGTACACATAATACTGGGCAACCAGCAGCTGAGCGGATCTGAGCAGCTCCGTTACCGTAATGACGGAGACAAGCGTCGTCTCCTTGAGCATCCCGATAAACGTGTTGCCGATCGGTGCGATCGCCACTCGTGCAGCTTGTGGAAAGACAATCCTTCTGAGCGCTTGCCACGATGTCATTCCCGTCGCATAGGCTGCTTCGGTCTGCCCCTTCGGAATCGATTGAATCGCGCCACGGAACGTCTCGGACAAATAGGCGCTCACATTAATGCTTAATGCCACGAACGCCGCAGTGAGCGGCCCGAGCGTAATGCCGTAATCCACAAGCCCGTAATAAACGATAAGAAGCTGAACGAAAGCCGGCGTGCCGCGAATGATCGATACATAAAAGCGTGCCAGCCAGCGAATTGGACGGTTCCCCTTCAACCGGGCAATGGCGATGATCATGCCGAGGATGAGCCCGAAGAACATGGATACAACAGTGACCAGCAGCGTATAGTAGGCACCCTTGAGCAAGAAGGGCATGTTATCCCATAGAAGGCTCATGAACACTCAAATCCCCTTTTTCTAATCGCAGGGCCATGACGTTAGCAACGTCATGACCCTAAACCTTCCCGCTTCTTATTCCGAGGCTGGCTCTTCGCCGAACCACTTTTTGAAAATCGTATTGTACGCGCCATCCGCCTTCATATCCGTAAGCGCCTTATTGATGGCTTCGAGAAGTTCTGTGTTGCCCTTGTTGACGGCAACGCCCGCTTCGTCGGATTTGATCGGTTCTCCAACTGCTTTAATCTTGAAGCCATTCTTATCGACAATCGGTTTCAATGCATACAGGTTGTTGATCGTGCCGTCGATTCGGCCTGAATCCAGGTCCTGAAGCGAAGTAATGACATCATCGTAAGTCTTGATCGTAAAGTCGCCAACTTGAGGCAGCACTTCATTGCGCAGGTAGGACTCGTCGTTCGTGCCAAGGCCTACTCCGATATTTTTACCCTTGAAATCTTCAAGTTTCGTGATTGCAGTATTGTTCTCTTGAACGATAATCTTCACGTCATTGCGGATATAAGGCTGCGAGAAATTAACTTGCTCTTTACGCTCGTCAGTGATCGTCACCTGGCTAATGATCGCATCGATCTTGTCCGCCTTCAGGCTAGGAATCAGACCGGAGAAATCTTGCGGAGCGAATTCAACCTCGACACCGATGCGCTTCGCAATTTCTTTCGCGATATCAGCGTCGAAGCCGTCCATTTCTTTGTTATCATTCAGGAAATTGTAAGGGGCGTACGTACCCATTAAACCTACTTTAATGATGCCGGCTTTCTTCACTTGGTCCAGCTTATCCGAGCCACCGGATTTAGAGCCGCAAGCGGTGATCACGAGTGCGAACAACATGACGACAGATACGGTGAGAAACAACGATTTTTTCGATTTATTCAACATTGAGATTTCCCTCTCCCCATTTTATCTATATATCGATTCTTTATATCCAAGCGTAACTTGCATGTACGGGTGCACTAGATGCCAAGCAATCCGAAGAACTCAAATCGGGCCGTCTCATAAGCTAGCTGTCCGGCCGACTTCGACGTGATACTCTCCGATGGAACGATTCGGAACAACCACCGCGAGATGATGCCTTCGATCAAGCTCATGATGAGCGCTGCCCTTATCTCGGCGTCGATCTCTTCAGGGAGCATGCCCAGCTCAATGGCACGACGAATGTTCTGAACGAACGCATTCTCCATTGCTGCTCGAGTCTCAGCAATTGCCTGCCGCACGGCTTCGGCTACGCCTCCTCCGCCTCCAAGCAGCAGTTCCATTAACGCAGCATTCGATTCTGCGAATTGAAACAGCCTGGTCAACAGCGCTTCCGACGCTTGAACCATATCCTGCACAGTCCCTATATCTCGACGATAGCCTTGAGCAATGACGTCCAGAAGTTGTTGCCGTCCTTCCTTCACAATCTCAAGCGCGACCGCTTCCTTGCTCTTGAAGTACCAGTAGAAGGTCCCTTGCGCTACGCCGGCTTCAGCGACAATATCCGATATCTTCGTAGCATGATACCCATCCTTCGCGAACCGCCTAAGCGCAATCTGCATCACAAGTTCTCTTCGCTCATTGGCGTTTGATGAGTCGTTTTCTCCGCTCATTCGTCTCTCCACTCCACCCGACTGACTCGTCAGTCAGTTAGTTTTTTTAAATCCTATCGGATTTATAAAGTATTGTCAAGTTGACTTATGTACAACGAGTCGTGCGAGCGCCTACCGTCGTCCTACTCTAGCAGCATTAGTTTTCATCATCGATGGGCAATTTATCCGCCTGCAACCGTCGTATAAAAAAGCTCAAATAAAAATCCACAACCTCATTCAGCTGCGGATCTCTATTTGAGCTTAGGCTTACTGATCTCTAGTGGGGAAGTTCACATTCACTGCTTACTCTGGATAGGGCTCGTATTGACAACCACTGCCAGCATTTTCTCGTCCCTGACCATCTCGGATTGGCATATGGAGCATACGGGAACGCTGGAGAAAACAAAATTATCTCTCATCCATCCACGACAGTTTTCATCTGTACAAGACCATATGGGCGTTGACACTTGCGGTATATCTTCAGTCGGTCTTTTTCGAGAATAATACAATTGTGCATCCCTCTTTCTCTCCTTGGAATAGATGAAGCGATAAAAAATGCCCCAAACGAAATGTTCGTTCGGGGCCTGCTTGAAGTCCTAACCTACAGTTTTACAACGTTCTCGGCTTGTGGACCGCGGTTGCCTTGCACGATGTTGAACTCAACGCGTTGGCCTTCATCCAAAGATTTATAGCCGTCGCCAGTGATTGCGCTGAAATGTACGAATACATCGCCGCCGCCCTCTACTTCAATAAAACCGAAACCTTTTTCTGCATTGAACCATTTCACTGTACCTTTTTCCAATTGAATGACCACCTTCATTTATATTTACATGACCTTCTTATTCGAGGAGAAATAAAAAATTCACATATCGTACAAGGTTATTGCCTCAAAGAAATAACCCTCTACGAGATGTGAATTTAGTCACGACATTTGTATACCCATCATATCACGCCACGCCTTAAATAGCTAATACCAAGTTTAAGGTGACCTATAAAGCGAGAAGCCTCTCGGTCAATTCGCCGAGAGGCTTTTCGTTACAGCTACATAGCTATCTTACAGATCGAGATCTAGACCGAGATCAAGCACGATGTTCAGCATGCGGATGATGATCGCTACCGACTGATCGCGAGTTGCTGTATCGTTCGGTGCGAACTTACCAGCGCCGACACCGTTCACGATGCCCGCTTGGCTAAGCTGCTCGATGTCGGCAGCAGCCCAATGCCCGCTGATGTCGGAGAATTGCGATGCTCCGTTAGCCTCGCTCATGTTTAGCACACGAGCCAGAATTGCAGACATCTCAGCGCGTGTAATCTCTTGGTTAGGATTAAACGCTCCATTGCCTGTGCCGTTCACGACACCTGCACGATGCAATGCTCTGATATAGGCATCCGCCCAGTGACCATTGGTATCGGAGAAGGAACCTTCCTCACCTGTCGTATCAATCCCTAACGCACGAACGATCATCGCAGCGAATTGAGCCCGCGTTACATTGCTCGAACCTTTGAAATTGCCGTTAGGATTGCCTTCGACAATACCTAGCTGCGAAGCATATTCGATTGCTTTGGCAGCCCAATGCGTCTTCGGCACGTCGGAGAAGTTAATCGGCGAATTTGCCTGCAGTGCTTCCAGCAGTTTAGCCTTGATCCGCTCTGCGTTGGCGATGTCGCCGTTCAGTACCGGTTTCTCTGACGTTGGCGTCTCTGTTCCATCACCTGGATCTGTCTCAGAACCTTCAACAGGTGTGGTGCCTGGATTCGTCGGCGTCACTGGGATCGGTGTATATTGCGTCGTCACCGTAATCTTCAGTGTCGCAGATCCACCTTCGCTGAATAAGACGGTCAGGACATCACCATTCGACAGTGTTGCCAAATAGCTGTTCTTAATCGTAATCACTTGCTTGCCATCCGAAGTTGCCGCAGCGAGGCTGTAATCTGTGCTTGCAAGTGCGGTGTTGCCCTTCTTGATTCCGGTAAGCGTGTTGCCGTTTAATGTTGCCGTCACCGTGATGTCGGCTCTAGCATCCGTATAGTACGTTGCCGTTGCTGCCGATAGCGTAGAATTCTCTACCGTATAGAACGTATTTGGCACCGGAAGCTCCATAGCCTGAACCTCATCACGGATGTCTTCACCCAGGTAGAAGCTCAGATGCTCCGGTTGGTTGTACATTGCATTCTGCGAGTTCGCCGCCAGACGATACTGCGGATCATGCATCAGCGTGTAAATGACATTGTCCGTCGGAATATCCGTCGTGTAGATTCGGAGAGAGTTATTGTCGCTGGTGCGAACAAGAACCTCATCGCGCCAATCCCCGAAGATATCGGCGATCAGACTTGGATTCGCCTTCGTTCCGTTGTTGGAATAGGTTCCTGTCAACGCCTGAAGCGTTGTAAGCTCGCTGTTGCCGGTTACCACATCATAATTAAACTTCGTGATGGATGGCGCGCCTGTTGTCGTTGCGTTATCCGGTCCATCGAAGAACTCGCTGAGCAGGTCTCCGTCCCAATACAGAATAAAGTTAACAGGAGCCTTGTTAGCTACGCCAATGCCGCCGACATCGGTTGTAATAACCTCGCCGCTCAACATATTGTACATAGGCGTCTGTATACCCCACACCTCGAAACCTGGCAAAGGGGTTACATTCGCCGCAACGCCGCGTCCAACATCGCCCATGTTTGCTGCATACGTCCATACCGGCTCGCCTGTGGTGCCCTTCACCAAGGTTACATTGTTCGGAGGTCCCATTTCATGTGGCTGGAATACATAGATCTCGTCGCTGCCTGGAACCATTGCCCCTACATGCAGTGCGTCGCCGTGCCCTGCAGCGGCGGTTCCTCTTGTGCCGTCGGTGCTCCACAATAGCGTTCCGTCATGGTCTAAAGTGACGCCGCCAAGCACAACCTCGGAATAACCGTCATGATCCACGTCAGCAATCTGTAAGTTATGGTTGCCCTGATTACTGCCGGCGTTCCAATCTGCTAGCTTGAACGTCCAAACTTCCTCGATTTTACCGCCAATATACTGATAAGCTGCTGCATAATGCGGACCGTAGTGACCGCGTACCTCGATAATCGTAGGATAAGGCTCCGCGCCTTGTACGCCACCTTTAGGCATATAGGCTACCGCACCATTGAAGCGGTCGCTGCGGTTGTTGTTGGTGTCGCCCCAGTTGGGATTTATGCTATACGGTGCAAAATAATCATGAGTATCGATCGGTGCGCCGGTTTCGCCGTTGAATACCGTAATCGTTTCCGGCCCGGATGCAACTCGGCCAAGCGCCGTATTGTTGACAGCGTTACCCTTTGCCGGGTTTTGAAGACCGCCTACCCATACTGCATTAGCGTCTCCCAATACCCAAGCCGGCGTGTCTGTCAGATCATTGATCGTACCGTCTGCTTTCGGAAGGTATCCTCTCGTTCCGTCAGCTGTTTTAACCGTAAATTCTGCTTTGCCATCCTGGTCCAGATCATAGAAATTGAACGGGCTGTGATGCGCGCTGGACACGATATTGATGCCCAGATTGATTCTCCACAGCAGCTTGCCCTCAAGCGTATAGGCGTCGAATATCGTTTCGCCTGTGTGTCTGTTTGTAAGACCCGGGTCCTGAGCCTGTGAAGGATACCACTTCACAAGAATTTCATACTGTCCATCGCCGTTAACATCCGCTACGGAAGTGTCGTTAGCGGTATAGGTAATTGGATCCGCACTGGTTGTAGCTCCGTAAGCAACAGCAGGGTTTGTACGATCCGCCGGTCTCTGCAATGGAATATCAATATAATTGTTAGCCCAAGCCGTTGCGGATTGGCTAATTGCGCCGGTGCTTATCGTCTCTACTTCGTATTGGTCTCCAGCTTTACCGCTCGCGTCTACATAATCCAGTGCAGCAATCGGTGAGGTATTGACCTTAACGCCGTTTCTGTACACGTTAAAAGTCAAGCCCTTGTTATATTCTGAAGCGAGCAATCGCCATGTTACAAGGATGCCGCCTCCGCTATTCTTCGGAACCGCTACTACCCCTCTATCCAGCCACTCCATGGAGATCGGATCGGAAGTCGCTTTGCTCTTAGGGCGATTCTCGATGTAAAGCTTCGCTTTGACTCCCATTCGGTTGACTGCTACGCCCGGAACATTCGTAAGCGTTCCTACATAGGAGAATACGCCTTGTTTATTCGGATCGTAAACCAATGGCGCAGCTGGTGCGGCCCATGGCGCTTCCGTAAGTGCCCAAGTTACGTCTACATCGGCGGTACTTCCGTCCGCCAGCTTGACCTCAACTTTGGCCGGCAGATTAAGACCAGCCTCATCAGCTACATCTCCGATGTAAACCGTCTTATACCAGCTCTGCCATGTGTTGTTGTCTGCCGTTGCCGGACGCTCAGGCAAGAAGTCATACGGCACCACTTCTGTGATCGTGTCCGCTAAAGGCGGTTTAGTAAAGAAGTACAGATTATCAACGCCATTATCAACAACGCCGACGTTATTCCCGCCTGCACGCTCGCCTGTAAGAACGAAGGAGCTGATCTGGCTTCCCTCGAAAGGAATCGTCAGTACTGACGGCACCGCTTGCGCATTATCTCTCGGAACAAGGGAAACCGTAGCCTGCATCGTAGCAAAATCAAACTCTACGCCTACCTTATACCAGATATTAACCGTGTTATAAGAGAAAGCATGGTAACGGCCACTGTCCCAGAAATAAGTTGGTCCAGCTCCGGTTGGCCCTGGCAATGCCCCCGTGAATATGCCGATCGTTCTTGTGCCGTTGCTTCTAATGGTGCCTGTTCTTAAGCTCAGCAGCGTATTGGATCCATCTTGGAAGCTTAAGTTAAACGTATTCTGGTCGGTCGTAACCGCTGGAACCTTCCAGTCCAAATTCACATATACCTTACTGCCGGAAACCGCGTACGGCAGATCTCCCTTACCGCCGCGGTTGCCTGAGCCAGACGCGTCGAATCTGAAATAATTATTGATTTGAGGAGTGCTTTCTCTTTCAAGCTTATGGTATGTGCCGCCAGCAAATATCCATAGCGGGGTTGCATCGTCAGCGGAGAAATTGCTTCCGAATCGCTGCGTGTATCCTTGCGCTAGGAGGGCGGAAAAGTCCGGCGTAGGCTCCGTAATTGCCGGGACATATTTGACATTGATCGGCACGCTGCCCTTAATGGAACCATCCATATTAGACGTTGCCGTAAGAATAGCATCGCCTGCTCCAACACCCGTAACCGTCACGCTGTTATCTGGGTTTACGGCTATAGCAGCGATGGTATTGTCGCTGATCGACCATGTGAACGTCCGATCAGCTGCGTTAATAGGCATTGCAACCGCGCTGAACGTAGCGGAACGCTTGTCTGCAAGCGAACCTTCTCCATACTCCAAGTTAGCGGACGTTGGAGATACGTTAATTTCGGTTGGGTTAATGATCGGTTTGACGCCACCGGATGCTGCAGCCTTGAAAATGATATTATCAACGCGCATACCATAAGTGCTTTCATCCCAATCCACGCCGGTAACCGCGTTAAACCTTGCCCAGTTCTGCCCGCTTGCCCGGCTTGCGCCGATGCTTAAGCTGGTCAGCTCATCAGAGCCAATTGCTAGCGGCTGCGGCGAGGTATATACCAATGTACCGCCGTCCGTCACGCCAATTGATGCCTCTTGTCTCAGAAGATCGACATTGATGGTTGCTTTCAGTTTGGTCAGGCGCGGCACATTAGTTAGCGCGTTAGTAGCAGTTCCAATTACTGGAGCGTTGCTAGCCGCCATGTTGCCGGTGTAGAAGGATACGGTCGCCGGTGAGTTCGCATTCGTGCCGCCTCCGGCAGTTCGAAGGGTTACAAGTTGCTCCGTACCGTCGTTAAGGCGGACATCCAGCGAGTTTGCGCTAGGCCGGGTAATGTCAACCCACCAGTCAAAGGTTACCTCCACCTTATCTTTGCCGGTTAGATCATATTCGCCGCTATTAAGGGGAAGCGTCCACCAATAACTTGCTTGTTTGGCCGTGCTCGAATCGGCATCTATTCCTGGAGGCTGAACGCGAAGCACTTTGGAGTCAAAATCCGCTATCGAAATTGACCCCGTGCCTGTCGATGCCGGGGCACCGGTTACTGTGCCTAGCAGCTGCCCGTCTTCAAAATCCAATACATCGCCTACTTGTGTCAAAACGACAGGCGGAGTACCGCCGTCTCCTTCTGCGCCCAAAGCCAAAGTAGGCATAAGCGTTAATCCCATCGATACCGTGAGAAGCACAGACACGTACTTCTTAAGCCTTCTCTTCATTCACTTCACTCCTCGTAGCAAAGCATAAAGTTGAGAGTTGCCAGTCCCGCCGCAGAAAGCTCATTCTCCGATCACCCCATGAATAAAGCGCTTTCACATTGAAGTAAAGCGCTTACAGCATTTCCTTCACCTCGCTTTAATTTAGGGGTATACGCAACCAGATATAGATGTTCTTACCGTGACAAGGATATGTCTGGATTATAGTCTCTCGCCGAATTCGAGGTAAATCATGGCTATTGATTGCCGTTATCACTTTTGATTTTGTGTCAAAAATGATAGTTATAAGCAAAAGTGAAATCGCTTTCACTAGAAGCGCCTTGATGCCTGCAACATCTTGTAAATGCTTGGGGTATTCCTTCGCGCTTGCTAATAAATGAATAGAAACTTTACAGGTATCATTAGCCGACTGTATCGGAAATTTGTTTGATGCTTAAGGAAAGTCGAGGTGACAAACACAGGCGTATCAGGCTTTGCATCGTCACCTTGCACAATCTTGTACACCAACGAATATCCGATGCCAAATAAGTACTACTCGTCGGAATAACCCCCCAGTGCAGAAACGAAATGTTATGTTGAACACAAAATGAGTCAGGCCACTATTGAAAGTGACCTGACTCGTAGAGTTGATGCTAAGTTGTGATCTTGAACTACTTCATTGGATTTAAGCTATACATCGTTGCATCCGGGGAGTAAGCGAATAACTCGCCCGTGTACATGTCAACCAAATATCGATCCTCATACTCCACATACTCATCCGATACAATGAATCTGTAGAAACGAATGAATTGCGTACCGTCCGCTTCAACGGTCACGTCGCTGCCTACTTGTTTATGTACAATAGCCTGAGCAGACTGAACATCCAACACTTTCTCGCTTGCGTCATGTTTCTCCTCGACAGCAACTACCTGAGCGAAGCTCTCCCATTTGACGTCCGTGCCTAGTACTTGCGCAACGAAGCGAATCGGAACATAGCTGCGTCCATCGATAACCATAGCCGGTACATCAAGCTCGATAGACTCGCCATTGACATAGGCTTGCGTATTTCCGATCGTAAATTGTACGGTATCGTCACCGCTTTTGATAATGATAGGCTGACTCTTAGCTGTGAATTGAACAGTTGCATGAAGCTTTTCGCTGATGATCCGTATGGGAACGAGAACTCTGCCATCCTTATTTGCGGGCTGTGCATCAGTAATATACTTGCCGTTAATCATAAGGCGAAGTTCTAGTCCATTATCAGCGGAAGCAATACCGGCGAAACTCGTGGTGAACAACAATAGGCCTAACATCATTACCCACATCTTCATCATTGTTCTCAACTAGACACCATCCTTTCCCTGTTTGAACTCACTGCATAACTAATTCGCATCGCGAAAGAGGATCTGAATTTGCTTGCGCATAATCATCCTACTATATGTCTTCAATATAGTAATTCGAACCAGAGAACCAATTTATACATTTTGTTCCATTTCACTCTTTTGTTGCTCTTATAGATTCCCCGTCTCATGAAAAAAGCGAACCCCCTCGTATGGATTCCACGAGGAGGCTCTCTTCGCTTTGTGTTTGAAGCTGTTAGGTTAATGAGCATTTGCCGTTCCGGCAGGAGTCATTGTTTCGCCGCCTCTACCACCTGGCTTCTTATGTTTGAGTGCTTTGCGCAGCAGTGGGAGCAGGTAGTAGTCCAATCCATAGCGGCCTGCGTTAGTGCCTGCGAAGAGTACGATCACTCCGATAAGGACTAACCATGGGTTCGTATTCAACGTTCCGGCGAACATGAACATGAAGTTCATTAGGAGTCCGAAGAAGGCTGCCGCGGCGGTTAATCCCCCGAGAATCAATCCTGCGCCGACGAGGAATTCGCCGATCGGGATGATGATGTTAAAGAGCTTTACGTTCGGCAACGCGAAGTGCTCGATGAAGTATACAAAGTTCGGGTAAACCAGTTCATGCGTCGTTTTGTCGGCGATCGGGTTCGCGATTGCATTTTTCAGGAACCCAGCAGCATCGAATCCGCCCGTCAACTTGTGCCAGCCCCCTTCGATCCATTGGTAACCGAGGTAGACACGAACGAAGATCATAAGAATCGCAACGTATTTATTCGCCCTAATCCATGCTAACATGACAATCATCTCCGATTATTATTATTGTGATTTTTTTCACGTAAGTTTCTATAAAAAAGATAACCTTCGACTTACTCGATAAACTGGGATTGCCGAGAGGCTGGATCGCTCCGACCGAGAACGTTTCGCAAATGGATGTTTCATGATATATCCTTCCTTTCTTTGCTCTGCTATGTATCTCTTCTCCTTACACCTTTACTTTAGCATGCTTCGGCGGAAAAGAATGTGATTTAAATCACATCCTCTTAAATTATGATGTGTTGGCATCCCAGCTCTGTTCCCCCATTGCTCAAGGTTAAAACATGCGAAAGGCACCTCCACTTATTGGAGATGCCTTTGCTCTCTGTCGATATTGCTGCTTAAAACTTACTCCGCAGGATCAAAACGATTTGCTTCCGGATCGGTTACATCGTAACCGAAGACCTCAAGCGCCGGCCATAGCTCAGCAGGAATCGGGTAATTCGCGAGTTCTATCGTCTGGGCTACCCGTTCCGGTTTGGTCATGCCGATAACGGTGCTGGCAATCCGCGGATCGCGAAGGGAGAATTGAAGCGCCGCAGCGGCCAGCGGCACGTTATACTCCTGGCACACCTTTGCGAACGAACGCGCCCGTTCCAATACGGTTGTCGGAGCCTCGCTATAGGCGTACCGCGCATAGGCATCCGGACCCTTAGCCAATATGCCGCTGCCATAAGGCGCGCCGTTAATGACGGCGACGCCCATACGACTTGCAACATCAAGCAAGGGTTCGGCACATCGATTAAGCAGCGTATATCGATTATGCGTTTCTACAGCGCTGAACGCTCCAGTTTCGACATATCGAATCAGCATATCAATCGGACCGCCGGAAATACCAATGTTATCGATAACTCTTTTGTCGCGATAATCTCGCAGTACCTCTAGAGCACCACCGGGTCCCATAATATTTTCGAAGGTGGTATGTTCGGGATCGTGAATATAAACGTATTGCAGACGATCAAGACCTAAACGCTCGAGACTTCCTTCGATCGATCGTTTGATCTGTTCGCCGCTAAAGTCGCCGGTCGTCAAGTCGCGGTCGGCTTTAGTCGCCAATACGTAACCTGCCGGAAGTCCGCCGTTTGCTTGAATCGCTTTGCCGATTCTCCGCTCGCTCTCGCCATTGCCGTATGCTGCAGCCGTATCTAGAAAGTTGATCGAGCTCTCGAAGGCAGCACGAAGCGTGTCCAGCGCCTGTTCTTCCGGCACACCATATTGAAAGGTCTCCGGCATATCGCCAAGCGGTGCGGCTCCAATGCATAGCGGCGTTACGAGCAAACCGGTATTGCCAAGCGGCCGTTTGGATAATAGTGTGTTCGTCATTGTGTGGTCCTCGCTTTCATGAATGTTTAAATTATAGCGATACGCCCAAGAAACCGCGCGTCATTTGGAAATCGATATTGCCTTTCTGGTAGAGACGCGGCACATAAGTATGCTCCAATATCTGCTTGCTGCGCTCAAGAATTTGACTCACCCATAAATCTGGACTGCCCGAGAGCACCAGATCAAGATCTTCCTGATGGTTCTGCAGCATCGCCTGCTCCGTCGTCATTTGCAGCATCGGTACGAACGGATGCGTCTGCATCGGACGTTTGCCGACCAGCGCTATCACTAATTCTACTCCTGTAGCGGCGAGTCCCGTAATCGTTTCTACCCAATGCGTTGTAGGCGTCTCCATAATGTGGAGGCCATTGTTGCGGACATGTTCGCCATAGGAGATGGATGGACGAACTTGAGCCGCTGTAAATAAATGTTCACCGAATGCAGTCGCGGCAAGCAGTCCACTGTTCTCAGGTACGACGACCACGCCGCCAGTGCCTACAATCATCTTCGTTAGCTGCGCCAACTGCTCGCCAGCCTCTCCGGTAATAGCGCCGTCGCTTACGATCCCGATACGCAAACCTTCCAGACCAACCGTAACCTTCTCTGCAGATTCTGCTGCGGCCAATCGATCGGCAAACCATGCTTCGACCTTCTCGCTCACCTTGGCGATACCACCGTCAAGCTGGATGCTGGCATAACCGAGGCGGCTCGCATCGACGCCATGCACTTCCATCTGATGTCGCATATAATCGTTGTGCGTTTTCTCGCAGCCATGCTCCAGCAGCAAACAATGCTCCACCATCGGGTGCGTGATATAGCCGATCATCGTACGGGCAAACAGCGATTCCGCCGGACCTCCCGATGTACCGCAGCCCTCCGTGTGCGCCAATGTAACAAAACGCGAGAGATCAGACTGCCCTGCTCCTTGTTTGTTCAGACGCTGCGTGATCATGTTGGCTACCTGTCCGGCACATAGACTCGTCGGCACAATCAATCCGATATTGTCGCTGGACTGGCGATCGCGTTGTCGAGTAAAAGTAAATGCAATCGGGTCAGCCATCGTCACTGCATCATCTTGAATTTCAATCGGCGCCCCTGTCGGTACTGGAGCGTGCAGCAAGGTATCCAGCTGGCCTGCGTCGTTCTGCTGCCAGTTGCGCCAAATTTGCACCTGAGCATGGCCCGCCTTCTCGCCGACGCTTTGCTGGCCGGAAGCGATTTGGATCGCCAGTTCGAATACCTCTTGGCCCAGCTCATCCATCGACTTGCCTTCCAGATATTGTCCCGCATTCACGTCCATATCATTCGACAGCAATTGGAAACGGCGAGTCGTTGTAACCACCTTGACCGTCGGCACGTACGGGAAATTGGTGATCGAACCGTTACCCGTCGTAAAGAAGATCATGTTGCAGCCTGCAGCTACCTGACCGGCGATGCTCTCCAGGTCATTGCCAGGGCTGTCCATGAAATAGTAGCCGCCATCCTTCATAGGCTCCCCATACTCGGTAGCGTAATCGATCCGCGTTACGGGGTCTTTCTTCATGGCTGCGCCTATGGATTTGAGATAAATGTTGTACAAACCGCGATACATGTTACCGCCGGACGGGTTACCTTCCGCGCTGGTTCCGTGCCACGACGTGCGTTCCTTAAACCGATCTACAAGCTCAAGAAACTTGCGGGCGGTTTCCACATTGCGTACTTTCGAGAGAATGTATGGCTCTGCGCCGATCAATTCATCGGTCTCAGCCAAGCTAGCCGCGCCGCCGTAACGCACCAATTGTTCCGACACCCAGCCGAGCAGCGGATTCGCGGATACGCCGGAGAATGCGTCAGAACCGCCGCACTGCAATCCGATTCGCAAGTGACTGATGGATTCAGGCGTCCGCTGCATCGCATTAACGGTTGGCAGCCATTCCCGTACTAACGCTTCACCTTTAACCAATTCCTCGTCGAAGCTGTCTGTGAGCGACACGAACTTATGGAGCACATCATCGATCGGGTAGCCGTTCTCGCGCGCATAAGCCTCCACCATCTTGTTCGTGATCGATTCATTGCCATAATCGACAACCAATACGGCGCCAACGTTGGGGTTAGCGATAAACCCAGCTAGCGTACGAAGCAGCAATTCCGCGTTATTGGGATTCTCTGTGCCGCCTTCCGTATGCGCTGCTGGAACAATTCCGTCGACATTCGCATAGTTCTTGCATTCGTCTTGCAGACGAGCGGCAAGTGTCTTCACATAGCTGCCCGTGTGCGAAGTGGTGCCTAGCAGTACAATGTAGTTCCGGGTGCCGACCCCGCGATCGACATGGCGACGATACCCCATGAAAGTGCGCGTATCCTCGTAAGCTGGCGATGCTGACGCCGGCTGGAAGTTCTCCTCGTCCAGCACATAAGGATGAACTTGGTCCGCGAAGTTAGGCACGGGCGGCAATGCGAATGCCAAATTGCGTACGCTGAGCGCTTGCAGAACGGTTTCATTGATCACATAGTGACCGGGCTGAATCTGCTTAAGCGCTGCGCCGAAAGGCAATTCCCAAGACAGCAGCTCTTCCCCTGGAGCAATTGCTTTCACCGCGAATCGATGACCTTCCATAACCGTATAATCCAAGGCGAAGGATTGACCCTCGAACTGAATCACGGTACCGGAGTCCAACTGGCGAATCGCGACGGCGCAGTTATCCCCGGGCAAGGGAAGTCTGGCTACTTCTTCAAATTGATAAACAACGTTCATTTATCATTGGCTCCTTGTTGTCAGATTTTCAATGCCATCTCCTGCAGTTATCTTACTAGTGAGCAGTAATAAAATTATATCACTTATCCGCCCCGACGTGTGTCCTAACTGATAGTAGTAGTTTTCAGACTTAAGTCATTTTGTTCCAAAATCGTTCCTGCGTCTGTAAATTACGGCGAGTTCAGTGTATAAGGCATCCTTCGTTTAGGTGCTATTGCGTTGCCGTCAGGCATACTGCATCAACGCTGGTAATTACTTGTTCCGACTCTGACTAAAGCGCCTATGTTAAAATAGATGTGTTCATTCACATTGGAGGGTGACGCATCTATGAGCGACGTAACATTTTATCGAGACGAGGCATTGCCTTTCTTGGAAGCAAAGCGGTGTCGGAAGAGCGACTTAGCGTATCAGAAACATTTTCATGAGGAACACTCCATCGGATTAATAGATGAAGGCGAAACGCAGGCGTGGTGCGAGGGCTTGTTATGGCGTGTAGAATCGGGTAGAATGATCAACTTTCCTCCGCACATGCTCCATGCTTGCCAGCCTGCCGAGAATGCCGACTGGAAATACAAAATGTTGTTCATCAAACCGGAATGGTTCGAGCAAATCGAACTGCCTCCTATCAGTAGACTTCAATTTCCGTTTTTACTAGAGGACGGGAAGAACAAAGCTTGCAGGAAACTAATCAATCGAACCATGGAAACCCTTGTCCGCAATGAATCTTCCCTCGAGATTGAAACTTCGTTAATCGAGCTCGTGCACATGCTCATCGTTAAGCATGAATCCGACCTTGTTCACGAACCCTATGAGGCGTTGGAGCAGAAGTACGTCAAGCGAGTGAAGGAATACATTCATGCCCATTACAAGGACCGGATCACGCTCGAGAAGTTGGAGCAAGAGACAGGCGCCAGCCGTTATCACCTCATTCGATTGTTTAAGAAAAGCACGCACCTGCCTCCCCATGCTTATCAGAATCTGCTGCGCATCAATCGTGCCAAGATCGAACTGAGAAAACAGCGGCCTATCGCCGAAATCGCCGTTGATACCGGCTTTTATGATCAAAGTCATTTTACGAAAGCTTTTGCCCGAATAGTAGGTGCGACGCCTCAAACTTACGCGGTATCGATTTAGAAAAGAGCAATTTTATACAATCCTCTTCTTTCGTCTCGATTGTACACTGGGATAAGCGAACAAGAGGAGGACTACGAGATGACCAAAGTTGATTTAGAAAAGCAGTTCACAGAAACGATGAAATCCATTGCAAGGCGAGCGGATTTGAAGGCTTACGTCGAGCAGACGCCATCCATATTCCATATGCTGCAACGTGCTGCGGCTAAGTATGTAACGGGAGAAGATAGATCAGCCGGTCTTGAAGCTGGACGCAGGCTGATTAATAAGGGATATGCGGTTTCCTTAGAATACATTGGTGAAAACGCGACCGATGTCCAGTCTTGTGAAGCGGCGCTACTGGAAATGAAGCAGCTCATTCAGAATCTGGCTGAACGCGGAATAGCCGCTCGCGTGTCGTTCGACCTTTCCCACATCGGTTTATCGGTAGACGACGCTTTAGCGTTCAAGCAGTTGGCGGCCTTGGGTGACCAGACCCAGCAGACTGATATCGAATTATTTATCAGCATGGAGGAATCCGCCAAAACGGAAGCGATTCTTGCGATCTATGAACGCGCGGCAGCCATCTATCCGAACATTGGCATCACATTGCAAGCGCAGCTGCACCGCACAACGCAGTACATGAATGACTTGCAGGCTGAACCTAGACGTTTACGCCTTGTGAAAGGGGCCTATCAAGAGCCGGAACAACTGGCGATTTCACGTTCGGACGCTCTCAATGAACGCTATTTGCATCTCTTGGAGCAATCCATCGATAGAGGGCATCGCGTATCAATCGCCACCCATGACGAGCGCATCGTAGATGAGGTGATCAATCGGGGATGGGCCCTGAAGCCGGGGGTAGAATTCGAAATGTTATACGGGATTCGGCCGGATTTGAGCAGCAAGCTGAGGAAGGCAGGCTACCCCGTTCGCATTTATCTAACCTATGGCCATGAGTGGTATTTGTATCTTTGCCATAGGATCGCCGAGTATCCGCCAAATTTATATCAAGCCGTTATCGACATCGCGTCTGACAGACCGGTTGATTCTGTTGTGGATTACGAATAATAGCGAGCGTACAACGTCGATGAAAAACATTAACCACGATCCCATGCGATCGTGGTTTTTACTGATGTCCAACGATCACTTGTATCCGTTCACTAAATGGTGGTAATTGGCTTTCAGAATACGATAAAATAACTTCATTCTGTTCGGCGCAGAAAGTTTCTTTTCTCTGAAATAAGAGAATGCCGAACGACTTCCTCGCTTCGTGTTGCACTCCATGCAAGCAGCGAGTAAGTTATGAGGCTTATCTGAGCCGCCTTTGCTTGAGGGAATAATATGATCGACCGTCGTTCCGGGGAGTCCACACCATAAGCATGTGTAATGATCCCGTTTCAACGCAGCTTTTCGATAATCACGATATAAGAATGGGTTGTACAGCAATTGGATGGTCTGCTCGTCTATCCATATGGCTCGTGCCCGGTTCACTTCCCTCCAAGCTCGATCAAGCACGCATGGGGTAAGTTCTTGGCCATCCACATTTAGAACGTTGATCATCATCATCCAATGCCTCCCAGCGTTACTCGTTCAGAAAAGATCCTATGCTTAGGATTCCTTCGATGCGATGCGGCTACTCTTGAAGTGCAGATCAATTCTGTGGAAACAGCAAAAATCCACTACCTCATGCGGCAGTGGATTTGCTCATCTTTTCTTAGCCCGATATTGTTGAGGCGTGACGCCGACGACTCTCTTGAACAGGTTGGAGAAACTCCCGAGGCTTGCATAGCCCACTTTCTCCGCAATATCGCTAATCTTGTATTCCGTCTCCTCCAGCATCCGCCGCGCTTCCTGGATCCGTTCTTGAATGATGGCGTCCGATAAAGACAGTCCCGTCTCCTTCTTGAACATCCGCGATAAGTATGCGGGATTCAAGTAGACATGCGCTGCCAGCTCCTCCCGAGTAATTTCCTCGCCGATGCGCGAACGCACGTATTGTCTGATCTTGGCCACGACGGTGGAGGACACGCATTGGCTCGTCTGTAGAAGCCGAACGGCCGACCTGAAGCACTCCCTTGTCCAATCCTTCAAGGCAATCGAATGTTTCGGGTAATTTTCTTTGTCCGTCAGTTGCTTTAACTCCGCCGACTCATGCAGAGATAGCCCCTTCTTGGCCAACACGGCATGGATAACAAATAGAACGCCATGAATAAGCTGGCGATGAGACTCCTCCGTCCAGCCGTCCGTTTTCCCCTCGCCGAACCATTGTCTGACGCGCCGGTCCAGCTCCTCTAATTCGCCGAGTTCCAGTACGGTTGCCCATTCCGTGAATACGTATAAAGGCGCTGCGGCCGGCATCTGCTGCTTAGTGTCATGCATAAGCGCCTTCTCGGGCGTAAACACTTGCCGGGAACGTCGGATGTTCCGCTGCTCCCTCTCCGTTACGTAAGCGTAGGCCCCGACAATTTCCGGCAGCATTACCGGCGGGCTAATATAAATGGACATGGAGCAATGAAGGAGCCGTTCGCACTCGCTAAGAAATTGCCGACAATTATGTTCAAGCGCACCGCCCACGGGAGCGCCGTCATTCCTTTCATAGACGATCGCTAGATTCAAGCTTGCATGGTCCTGAAAGACGACGCCCTCCAACCCGCGAAGCACCAACTCCCCGGCCAGATTGCGGAGTGCGTATTCCATAATGGCTTCATCCCGCGCGCTCAGGTTCTCTTTCCATTGCTCCAAGCCCATGAGCATAAGAATATAACGGTCGCCGGGCCGAAGCTCCAAGCCGTATATCTCCGCCGATCTTTGCAGCGAAGTGGGATGCAGCGAAGAGCGCTGGCTAAGAATGTCCTGCCAGAAGCGCTCGACTAGAAGCGGCAGCTGGTGATCCCATTTTCTCTGATACCCCTGCATCAGCAGCTCGAACTTCCGTTGCTCTTGCTGTCTGCGAACTTCGGCTAGCGCTTCCGAAGCTGCTTTATTCAATTGCTCATAGTCGACAGGCTTCAACAAGTAATGGAAGGCGCCGAGGTGAAGAGCCCGCTGTGCGTATTCGAAATCCGCATGGCATGTGAGCATGATCGTTACTGTATTGGGCGAGTGCTTCTCTGCCCAAGCGAGTAAATCCAGTCCGTTCTTTCCAGGCATTTCGATATCGCAAATCAATAGATCGACAGCATGCTGCTCGAGCACCTCGACCGCATTCTCCACGTTCTCCGCAAGACGAACGTCATCCACGCCAAGCACTTGCCAATTCACGCCTTGCTTCAGCCCCATTAAAGCAAAGTATTGGTCATCGACAATTAGTACCCGATACATACGAAGCTCCCGACCTCCCTGTTATCGGCAATTTCAGCTCCACGACTCCTCCGCCCTCGGGATCGTTGACGAAAGTGAGAGCAGCTTGTTCCCTATAAAACATCGTTAATCGTCTACGCACGTTCCATATTCCGAGCTGGCGGTCCGTCGGCTCTTTCTCGTACAAGCCGCCGTTCAACTGCTCGAGCTGCTGTTTATTAAAACCCGGTCCGGTATCGCTAATCCGAATGAATGCGTAAGGTACACCGTCTTTCCCGGTTTCCACGTTCACCGCGATGGACACGGCAAACGGTTTGACGTTATTTACGAAGCCATGCTTTATCGCATTCTCCACGAAAGGCTGCACCAGCAGCGGCGGAACGAGTATTTGCTCGAATTCCTTCGGGAACTGCTCGTGAAAGCTCAGCCTGTCCGGGTACATGACCATTTGAATCTCCATATAATTACGAATATGATTCATTTCCCCCGATAACTCGATCCATGTATCGTTAGTGCTCATGATGAATCTGAAATAAGAAACGAGATGGCCGATCATCTTCTTGATGATGGCGTACTTCTGCAGATCCACCAAATGATAGACGATGTTCAAGGAGTTCATGAAAAAATGCGGATTAATCTGCGCTTGAAGATGTTTCAGCTCCGCTTGCTGCACCTTCATTTGCTCTTCGTAGATGTCGATCTTGAGATCGCCGATTTGTTCGGCCATCCGGTTGAACTGTTCCGTTATTAATTGAAACTCCTTAGACTTGCCTTCCTTCAGCCGGTATTCCAGCTGCCCCTTGCCAAGAATACGCATCCCGCTCGCCAAGGCATAAATCGGCTTGAAGACGAGCCGGCTCAAGAGAATCAACAGAATAGCAAGAACGACGATAACGGCTATGGGGATCCCCTTAATAACGCGTTGGAACAGCGGCAATTCGTCCAGCAACGACTTCTCGTCCAACAGAATGAATACGCTCAGATCCGAGAAGAGAGACGGCTTGCCAACGAACAGATAGTCGTTGCCGTCTGCCAGTCGTATCGAATCGCTGGCGCGATTCGACGGGTGGTCCAGAAGGCCGCGGATTCCGGTAAGATCCCGATCCGTAAATTCCCCCCACAGCAAATGGCTGTCCTTTGAGATGATGCCGATCTTCTCGTCGCTGCGCGCGGACTCCAACTGCGTCAAAGGCTGTGCCAACGCATCGATGCTGATGAGCGCGCCGATGAGCAGCCTTCCGCTCTTATCCGGCAACGCCTTATAGAGCACAGGCTCGCCCCCAACGTTAACGATCTCCCAGTTCTGGGTTGTTGGATACCGGGATGACGCCAGTCTAGACGAAAGCCCTGATCGAATGACGTCCTTTTCGTGGTAATATTCCTTTTGGCTGCTTAAGTACAACTCATCCCGCTCCTGATGATAAACAAACACTGTGCGGATAATCGAGTAGTAGCTGACATCGCTGTACCACTGATCCATTAACTTTCTCAAGGACACGTAATAGCTGACGCTGTCCGGATCGCTTTCCGAATACAGCTCGAGCAAAACGCTTTCATTGGCCGTGCGCGTCAAATACGTGCTGGTTTGCTCCAACAGCTCATCGAGAGAACCCAAATGAAGGGACAGCGTGTCCGATGCCGAGTTTGCTACTTTCTCGCGAATGACGTTCGCGGAATAAATATTGGTATAGTACAAAAACAAAAATAAAGGCAGAACGAGAAGCAGAACGAGAGCGCTTACTTTGAATCGCAATGATAGTCTCACAATCTCTCTCCTCCGCCTGTTCTAGATGCACGCGAATGGCATGAAAGGGGGAAGACCCGTTTCGTCTCCCCCCTTGCCTATTTAGGACTGTTTCGCTTTCCACTCATCGTACTGCTTTTGCGCTTCCGCGACAATTTTCTCGATGCCGTTCGCTTTGAGCTTAGCGTTGTACTCGGCAATCACCTTGTCGGTGTCCAAGCTGCCCGTCTCCAGAATCGGACGGTATTCCTTGATGATATTGTTGACAACCGACACTTCCGTTTTGACGGGGTCGGTGTTGAAGCTGAAGCCGAACGACTTGACCTTATGAGCCCGATCGTTGTACGCCTTGAATTTCTCCCATTTGTCCGCGCTTTCGCCTTCCCACAAGTACGTCAGCATCTGGTTGCCGAACATCCACTCGACGCCCGGTGCCCAGCCCGTATCCGTACGTGTCGCAACGCCGTCCGGCAGCTTGATGAAGTTGTCTTGGCCGTCCACCTTCACGTATTGTCTGCCTTCCACGCCGAAGTCGATCAGATTGATCAATGTCTTGTCGGTATGGAGCAGGTTCAGCAGCATCATCGTCCGTTCCGGATCTACAGAGGTCCGGCCGATCGCCATCATCGAGTTACTGATGCTGGCGGTGCTGAGCTCAGGATCGTTCCCGACGAGCTTGACCAGCGCGACGCCGGTGGCTAGGGAATCTTCCTTGTCGGAATCCGGCTTATCCGAACCGAACTTCATCCAGGTCTTGCCGGCTTTCAGCGCGTCTTCCGCACTCGTCTTGGTCGTGGCGGCATCCTTGTTGATATAGCCCTTCTTGAACCAATCGTTATAGAGATTCAGACGATAGATCGTCGCCTCGGAATCCATCGTATTCACGATCATTTTATCCGTCTTCGTATCAAGTACGATACCGGCCGGCGCTCCGATGACAAGCTCGTAACGGAAGTTTTCCTCCATGCTCTTCTTGGTTTTGTCGAAGTAAGAGAGCGTGTCGGATCCGCTGCCCGACAGCCATATCGGAGAAAGACCAGGCTCGTTCTTCTTGATGGTTTCCAGCCACGGTTCCAGGTCCTCCAGCGTATGGATGCTGTTAATATCGAAGCCGTACTTGTCGACTAAATCTTTGCGCAGCATAATGGTATGGCTTTCACCAATTTCCTTGTTCGTCGGAATCGCATAGATCTTGCCGTCGACCTTGCCGCCTTCGAGGAATCGAGGGTCCAGCGAGTCCGTGATGCCTTGTCCATACTTAGCCAACAGCTCGTCTAGCGGCAGGAATGCGCCTTTTGCCACGTTATTGGCGAAATCCCCCCAGCTCGGGGCGAACGTCAAATCGACCTGTTCTCCCGACTGATAAGACAGTGCCATCTTCTCCGACCAGGATGACCAAGGGAGACCTTGGAAATCGATCTCCGCATTGATTTTTTCTTTCAAATATTTATTGATTTCCTCTATGACCGCTTTGCTGTCGGGCTGAGGGAAGTTCCCTACCGTATACACTTTAAGCTTGCGGAACTTGGCAATATCGGGATTGCCGGCATCGGTACTAGCTGCCTTGTCTTGTTCATTCACAGAACCGGAAGGTTGTGCGCCTTTATTGTCGTCTTTGTCGCTATTGCCGTTATTGCTCCCGCAACCGGAAACCACTAACGCCAACACGCCCAGCAAAGCAAGCGCAGTGCTCCACCTTTTCGCTGCCTTCATTTTGTCGTGCCCCCTAGTCATATTATTGTATATTCTAACCGGCAAATTTGCCAGAGTTAGACAGCTTTAGCCTTTGATGGCCCCGATCGTCAGACCCTTCGTGAAATACTTCTGGAAGAAAGGATAGACGAATAGAATCGGACCGATCGAGACGACCACCATCGCCATGCGGAGACTTTCCGTCGGAACCGCTTGTTGAATCAATAAGCCGACCCCGGTTCCCGCCAACTGAGTCTTGAAGAACTCCGCCTGGCGAATCATCTGGATCATGACATACTGCAAAGAGTACTTGTCGGTATCGTTAATGAACAGCAAAGAATTGAACCAATCGTTCCAATAGATCAGCGTCGTGAACAATCCGATTGTCGCCAGCACCGGCAGCGAGATCGGAATGACCAGCTGGAAGAAAATCCGCCACTCCGATGCGCCGTCCAGCTTCCCCGACTCAATCATTTCCTCCGGTACGGTCTGTTGGAAGAATGTTCTCGTGATAAAAATATAGAAGGCGTTGGATAGGCCGGGAAGAATAAGCGCAATCAGCGAATCTCTAAGGTGCAAATAATTGGTATATAGCAAATAAAACGGAACGAGCCCACCGGAGAACAGCATCGTAATGAGCAGGTACATATTGAATGCCCGTTTGAACGGAAAGTCCTTGCGATAGATCGGATAGGCATACAACGCGGTTAACAGGACCGCCAGTACGGTTCCGACAAGCGTGACGGTCAATGTAACGCCGTAGGCTTTGATCAGCGTCGTCGAATTCGTAAACAGATAGTGATAAGAAGACGTATCAAATCGTTCAGGCCAGAACTTATAGCCACTGAGCGTTAACCGTTTCTCGTCGGACAGCGAGATGGCGACGATCAGAAATATCGGAAGGATGCACACCAGGCTCATTACGATAAAGAAGAAATGGATAACCAAATTCGCCGTTCTGGGCAATGTTTGATAGGGCTTCGCATTGTTTGCTTTCGTCATTACAATTCTCCTTTAGAATAGCGCTGTCTCACGGTTCAGTCTTCGTGCTAGTGCATTGGCTCCAAGAACAAGGAAGAAGCCGACAACGGACTGATAGAAATTCGCGGCGGAGGACATCCCCAAATCGTTGAGCTGAATCAGCCCCCGGTATACGAACGTATCAATGACATCCGTCGTGGAGCGCAGCGCGCCGGAGTCGAGCGTTACATGGTAGAACAGACCGAAGTCGGAGCGGAAGATGCCGCCCAGATTCAGAATCGTCAGGATGACCATCACGGGGGTCAAGAGCGGAATCGTAATTCTTGTAATCTGCTGCCATTTACCGGCTCCATCCATGACGGCAGCTTCATACAGTTCCTCGCTGATGCCGGTAATTGCCGCCAAATAGATGACGCTTCCGATACCGACGGAATGCCACATCTTCGTCAGCCACAGAATGTATGGCCACGCTTGCGGATGCATGTAAGGGTTAACCGAGTCGTAGCCGAATAGAGGCAGCACATGCTTGACTACAAATCCGTATTCCGGATGCAAGAAGGCATAGACGATGTAGCTAACGACGACCATGGACAGAAAATTCGGCATAATCATGACCGTCTGATAAAATTTCGATGCGAATCTGGCTCGCACTTCATTCACGGCGATTGCGACTGCGACGGAGAGTAAGAGGCCGGATATGATGAAGACGACGTTGTAGGCGATTGTATTAACCGTTACGCGCCAAGCATCCGAAGTGGCGAAGAGAAAGCGGAAGTTATCCAGCCCCACCCACGGACTTCCAAGAATTCCGTCGACGTAGTTGATATCCTTGAAAGCAATAATGACGCCGAACATCGGAATATAGCAATTGAGCAAGAACACGATCGTAGTCGGCAAAAGCATAAGCAGCAGTACGCGGTACCTCACGACGTTGCGCGCGAACCGAGCGATGCCGCTCTGTCGCCTCGACTGGACGGTAGAATTTGAAACATTCGCGATAGAAGGATTAGTCATGGCACATACCTCGTTAGATTCATCAGGATTATGACCTCATTATATCGGCTGGCCCCGTAGGTTCTCTCTATCGTAGGTGACCTGATTTATTCGATCGTTACTTTTTGACGCAATCTGGGTAGGGTGTTCTGTGAAATCGACTGGATCGCTGCTCTCGTCATTCGCTTCGGACAATAAACAGCAAAAATCCACTGCCTCATGCGGCAGTGGATTTTCTTGCACTGGAGCGAACCAGCTTTTCGATGTTCATATTATCCTTGCAATCTTTCACCTAAAGCACTCCACGAAAGAAAAGCAAAAACCCCGACCTCATGCGGTCGGGGTTAATGATGGTGGAGGCGAGGGGATTTGAACCCCTGTCCAGAGACAACGCCACACAGGCTTCTACGGGTGTAGTCACGGTATTGATGTCACCCGAGCGTCGTCCCGTAACCGACTACGCGTTGGGTCAGCCTGATTATCTTCTTCCGTCGACCCCAGGCGGAGACCGAAGCGGCGTATCCCACTACTTGTTAGCCCCTAGTCTAGTCACATGGGCGATGCTAGGTAGGAGCACGCTCACAGGTTATTAAGCTGCGAAAGCGTAAGTTTGTTGTTGTTTGCCAGTTAATTGGCTTTAGCGTTGATGAAGCGGACGCTCCCCACTACCCGCGACCCATGCTCGAACTACCCCTGTCGAATCCATAAACGCCCCCGAAAATATCGGCATAATCGGCATCGTCACTTAAGCGTACCGTTAGCCATGCAGGCGACTCGAATGGGTTGGCACATTGCTGCACCTTCATCCTGAGCACGAATGCTTACTGCGAATTGCAATGTGTTGCTGATTGCTTGCTTCGTCTTACTGAACTCAGTATAGCACGTCTTCCGCAACATATGTCTAGTTGGTTGCTGGCAGCTATTACGACTGCCGACCAACCTGTCCATTATTGAGCGTTAGAGTTTAATTGTAGCAATTCGGCGCAGCTTATGCAAGAAATTACCGTGCGACCTTCTGCTTCTCGCGCAGCGCCCGTTGAATATCACGCTCTGCGTCACGCTTCGCTGCCGTATCGCGTTTGTCATAGTTTTTCTTACCTTTACCCAGACCGATCAGCAGCTTGGCATAACCGTTGCGCACATAGATCTTAAGCGGTACGATCGTGTAGCCTTCTTGCTTGGACAGTCCGAGCAGCTTATGAATCTGTACCTTATGCAGCAGCAGCTTGCGCGCGCGCGTCGGATCGGTCGGATTGTACCGATTGCCTTGTTCGAAAGGGCTGATGTGCATATTGTTCACGTACATCTCGCCATTGCGAATCGTCGCGAATGCGTCGTTAATGTTCGCCCGGCCATTGCGGACCGACTTGATCTCCGTACCGGTCAGCACGATGCCCGCTTCATACGTCTCCTCGATGAAGTAGTCGTGCGAAGCTTTCTTGTTCTGCGCAAGCGGTTTGTTCTCTTGATTCTTCTTCGGCGCCATACGTCTTCACCCTCTCCTCGTTTGAATCGTTCCCATCGCCCAACGGGCCAGCTAGACATTAATTGTAGCAACATTCGTTTACCAATTCAAGGCGTATCCGGACAAGCCACCATCTACCTGCATAATCCTTTATTCGCGCGGAGATACCAATATAGCTGAAGAACAACCACCAAGAGGAGGCGACCGATCATCATGTCCCGCGGACATCACCAAAAAAACTCACGCAGAGACAGCGCCAAGAAGCAGCAAGGCCACGGCAGCCAGAATACACAGTCCAAAACCGGCGATTCCAAAGATTCAACCGGCGACTAACGTACAGCAACCTACCACATTGTAGTTTGTCCAACCGATATGATCACATCCCGCCCCCTCTTCCCGTCCCATTGCAGAATGTGCAACAGAATAAGCTCCAATCGAGGGAAACGGGGCTTAGCGGGATTTGTGAGCGACTTTCAATTGCACGAATTACAATGGCGCACGATAAACAAACTACTCCAAGTGGATTCCATTGCACAGTTTGCAACGGCGTCCACTTTCTCATGTCTTCATATGATAAAAAAAAGGGGCGATACGCATTCCGTCTGCTCTTGCTGCGGACTGCGTGCCGACCCCTTTCTCAATATTAATTATAAGGCAGCTAATGCAGCTGCCTTATTTGCGATTCTTGCGAACGAAGGCAGCTGTGGCGTTACCGCCGCCGCCTTTCTTCTTGCGCGGCTTACCGCCGCCGCCTGCGTTACCGCCTTCGCCGCCGCTGGACGGCTGGCGACTGCCATTGCCGCCTGCACTTGGACCTCCGCCGCCCGAACCCGGACGCTTACGTCCGCCGGATGAGCGGCCGCCTGGCGCGCCATGAGCACCGCCGCCACCATGCGCACCGCCTGAACGGCGATTGCCGCCACTGCGTCTGCCGTTGCCTGGCTGATAGGTGCCGTCGTCCCGCTCCCCGCCATCATCGCGCCGAGGATTGCTGTTTGCCGGAACCGGCAGCCCCCACATATCGAGCTTCGGTTTGCGCTCCTTGCGCGGTGGACGTGTGCTCCATACAGCACCTGCATCGTGATCAATCGGTGCGTCGAATGCCTCATTAGCTGCTGGCGCATCCGTGCGGAGCGCCGCTCCGCCATGCTCGCCGTCGCTTCCACGTCCGCGCCGTCCGCGGCCTGCTCCGCCGCTCGCTGCTTCAACCGCGCCACGAACGCCTTCGCCTCCGCGTCCGTGACGTCCGCCGCTCACCGGCTCGACAGGCGCGTTCCACGCACTGCGTTCGCCAGCTCCTTGCGCGCCGTCGCCGCCTCGACCGCGACGCCCGCGGCCCGCAGCTCCGCCGCCAGCCGCTTCGCCGCCAGCGCCCCACGCGCCGCGCTGCTCGCCTGCGCCCCACGCGCCGCGCTGCTCACCTGCGCCTAGCGCGTACTCGCCGCCGCGCTTGCCGCGCCGTCCGCGTCCGCCGCCGCTAGCCGCTTCGCCCGGCGCACCGCCGCGTCCGCCTGCGCCCGGCGCACCGCCGCCCGCTCCGCGCTTGCCGCGTCCCGGGCCGCCGCCTTGCTGCCGCGCCGCTGCGTCCGCCATTGCCGCCGGAGTCGGCGAAGCCGCGGAAGCCGCCGCTGCTGCGCGGTTTCATATCGACCATCTCGAAGTCGATCGTAAGTTCGTCCATGTTCACGTCCGCGATGCGGATCTTCACTTCGTCGCCGATCCGATATACCTTCGACGTCCGCTCCCCGATCAGCACCATGTGCAGCTCATGGAAGTGATAGTAGTCGTCCGTCAACTGGCTGAGTCGAATAAGCCCGTCGACCGTATTGTCCAGCTCCACGAACATACCGAAGCTCGTGATGCTGCTGACGATGCCGTCGAACTCTTCGCCGACCTTATCGAGCATATACTCGCATTTCTTCAGCTTATCCGTATCCCGCTCCGCATCGACAGCGACGCGTTCACGCTCCGACGACTGCTGAGCGATGTCTTGCATCCGCGGAGCCAACGCTTCAACCCTCGCCTCCGGCATTGCCCCACCGTTCTCGAGCACCTCGCGCATGACGCGGTGAATGACAAGGTCCGGGTAACGACGAATCGGCGATGTGAAGTGCGAATAGAACTCTGCTGCAAGGCCGAAGTGACCCAGGCATTCCGCATCGTACTTGGCCTGCTTCATCGAACGAAGCATCATCGTCGAGATGACCGTTTGTTCCTTCGTGCCTTGAATCTCCTCGAGCAGCGTTTGCAGCGCGCGCGGATGAACCGAATTGCCCTTGCCCTTCACCACATAGCCGAAGTTCGAGACGATCTGCATGAAATGCAGCAGCTTCTCGCCGTCCGGATCTTCGTGGATCCGATACAGGAATGGCACGCGCAGCCAGTGGAAATGCTCCGCTACCGTCTCGTTGGCCGCCAGCATGAACTCCTCGATGATCATCTCCGCGATCGAACGTTCACGCTTAATAATATCGATCGGCTTGCCTTCCGGATCCACGATAACCTTCGACTCTTGGAAGTCGAAGTCGATAGCGCCGCGCTTCATCCGTCTGCGGCGCAGCTTCATCGCCAACTCTTCCATCAGCGAGAACATGTCCAGAAGCCCTGCATAGCGCTCCTTCAGTTCAAGCTCCGGCTCTTCTTCCGTTGCCGTCAGAATGCGCTTCACGTTCGTATACGTCATCCGTTCCGTCGTTCGAATAACGCTCGTGAACACCTCATGACGCACCCGCTTCATCGTGTTCGGATCGAATTCCATCTCGCAGGACATCGTCAGCCGATCGACCTGCGGGTTAAGCGAGCAGATGCCGTTGGACAGCCGATGCGGCAGCATCGGAATGACGCGGTCTACGAGATAGACGCTGCAGCCCCGCCGATACGCTTCCTGATCGAGCGCCGAGTGCTCGGTCACATAATAGCCAACGTCCGCGATATGAACGCCCAGCTTGTAATTGCCGTTCTCCAGCCGTACGACATGGACCGCATCGTCCAAGTCCTTCGCGTCTTCGCCGTCGATCGTCACGATCGTTTCATTACGCAGATCGCGGCGTCCCTGCTTCACGATCTCTTCTTCCGTAATCGAATCCGGCGCTGCCTCGGCTTCAGCCATCACATCATCGGGGAATCCTTCCGGCAGTTGATGCTTGCGGATAATCGACAGAATATCGACGCCCGGATCATCCTTATGACCAAGCACCTCGATGACCTCGCCTTGCGCTGCAGCGCGTCCTTCAGGGTAGGACGTAATGCGCACGACAACCTTTTGCCCCGATACCGCACCGCCGAACTGCCCTCTTGGGACGAAAATATCGCGGTTGATCCGCTTATCATCCGGCAGCACGAACCCATACGCCTCGTGGTTATCGAACGTGCCGACCACCTGCGTTACGGCGCGCGTCACGACGCGGACGACCTCGCCCTCCAGACGTCCGCCGCCTTCGCTCTGGGACGTAACGCGAACGAGCACGATATCGCCATTCATCGCACTCTTCAAATCGTTCGCGTGCAAATAAACATCCGGATGGTCCTTCTCCTCCGGAATGAGGAAAGCGAATCCCTTCGCATGCGCCTGCACACGGCCGCGCACGAGATTCATCCGTTCAATGACGCCGTAGCGGTCGTTGCGCGTACGGACGATCTGGCCCTTTTCTTCGAGCTCATTAAGCAGCTTGAGGAATGCGCGGAAATCATCCGCGTCTTCGATTCCGAAGTGCTGCTCCAACTCCTGGTAAGTCATCGGCTTATACGCCGTTTCTCTCATAAAATCAAGCAAGTCCTGCTCTAAGCTCATGATTCCTCCGCCCCCGACTCCACACTTTCGGGTCTCTTGTAGTTCGACAAATAAGGATATATTTTCATATACACTTAAGTATACACGAAACGACCGCCCTTCATCCGCATCCTGATGAAAAATAGAGCCGTTTCCCCTCTCGCCCGCCGCAATGCTGAACCATTTGACCCACCATTCATTTTATTCGCACGTCTTCATTCTTGTCCGAGGCCTTTCGACTTACTCGTTCGATTGTTTTTCGAAATTAGTTTCGGTGAACAACCTCTATTATTCTACTGATTATTCATTCAAGCTTCTTGCATTCATCGAAATGTTAATAGGTGATTATTTCGAACCCAGCGAAGTTAGCCGCAATTGCTCCTGCAGCCCTCTATTTACAAAGCTCATCCACCCTTACAATTTAAATGTAAGCGCTATCCAGCTACCCCCCTTAGCTAAGATTGTCGCTTAAATCCCATTATCGTTAGGAGGAATCATTATGTTTCGCTCCACGAGCACAGCATGGCATCGACCGATGCGCCAGCTGATGACCGCAGCAATGGCGCTCTTGATCTCCGTCCCATTCATTCCGCAGCAACCCGATACTGTCTACGCAGCTTCGGCGCGCCAGATGGAGTTTCTGAATCGCGGCGTCGTCGCTGTCAAAGTGAGCAACGGCGTTTACCTGAGCTGGCGCTTGCTTGGCACGGAAGCCGCATCCACCAGCTTCAACGTTTATCGCAACGGTACGTTGATCACTGCTTCGCCGATTGCGAACAGCACCAACTATGTCGACACAGCGGGTACTGCCAGCAATACGTATACAGTTGCAGCCGTTGTGAACGGCGCCGTACAAGCGCAGTCTGCTGCAGCAACGGTATGGAGCAACAACTACAAGGACATTCCGATCCAGAAACCTGCCGGCGGTACAACGCCGGACGGCGTCAGCTACACATACAGCGCCAACGACGCGAGCGTCGGCGACTTGGACGGCGATGGCGATTACGAAATCGTACTCAAATGGGACCCGTCCAATGCCAAGGACAATTCGCAGTCCGGCTATACGGGCAACGTCTATCTCGATGCCTACGAACTGAACGGTACGCGGTTATGGCGTATCGATCTAGGCAAGAACATTCGTGCCGGCGCCCATTACACGCAGTTCCTCGTCTACGATCTGGATGGAGACGGCAAAGCGGAGGTCGTCAGCAAAACAGCCGACGGCACGAAGGACGGCATCGGCACGGTTATCGGAAGCTCTACCGCTGACTACCGCAACTCCAGCGGCTATGTGCTCAGCGGCCCCGAGTACCTCACCGTATTCGCAGGCAATACGGGCGCAATTCTCAACACGTCCAACTACGAGCCAGGGCGCGGCACCGTCTCCAGCTGGGGCGACAGCTACGGCAACCGCGTCGACCGCTTCCTCGCAGGCGTCGCTTATCTCGATGGCGTGCGTCCAAGCTTCATCATGGCGCGCGGCTATTACACGAGAACCGTCCTCGTCGCTTACGATTGGCGCAATGGCACGCTGACGAAACGCTGGACGTTCGATTCGAATACGTCAGGCAACAGCTCCTATGCCGGCCAAGGCAACCATCAGCTGAGCATCGCCGATGTTGACAACGATGGCAAAGACGAAATCATCTACGGCGCTATGGCTCTCGACGATAATGGCGCCAAGCTGTACACGACGGGCCTCGGGCACGGCGATGCGATGCATGTCGGCGACCTGAACCCTGACCGGCCAGGTCTGGAATCCTTCAACGTCCATGAGAGCACGAGCGCAGCTTACGGAGCAGAAGTGCACGATGCTGCAACCGGCGCGATCCTATGGGGGCAGCAAACAGGCGCGGACACGGGCCGCGGCTTATCCGCCGATATCGATCCGCGTTATAAAGGCGAGGAGCAATGGGCATCAGGCGTTGGCGTCCACTCCGTCACGGGCACGACGATATCAACATCCACCCCTTCTATCAACTTCGCGATCTGGTGGGACGGCGACCTGCTTCGCGAGCTGCTCGATCATACTTACGATTCCAGCATCAGCGCAGGCGTAGGCAAGATCGACAAGTGGAATTACTCCACGAGCAAAACAAGCAATCTGCTGACCGCAACCGGCACCTACTCCAACAACACGACCAAAGGCACGCCGAGCCTGCAGGCCGACCTGCTCGGCGACTGGCGCGAAGAAGCAATCTGGCGCACAACGGACAGCAGCGCGCTTCGTCTCTACACAACAACCGCGACAACGACCTACAAGCTCCCTACGCTGATGCATGATTCCGTCTACCGTCTCGGCGTCGCTTGGCAGAACGTTGCATATAACCAGCCTCCGCATACGAGCTACTATTTAGGAGAAGGCATGGCGACGCCAGCTCAGCCGAATATCTATACGGTCGGCGGTACGACGACGCCTGTCGTGACCGTCCCTGGCTCCTTCACGGCGACAGGCACTGCGGGAACTGCTCAAGCAGCGCTGTCGTGGACTGCATCCTCTGGTGCAGCTTCCTACAAGGTACAGCGGTCCACATCCAGCAGCGGCAGCTTCGCGGATTTGAGCGGAACGTTAACGGGGTTAACATATACAGACACGACCGCTGCCGGCGGTACAACGTATTACTACCGCGTTGTCGCAACGAATACGGCTGGCTCGACGACGTCGAACACCGTTTCTGTCACCCCTACGTCTGCGGTGACAGTGCCCGGCTCCTTCACAGTAACCGGTACAGCGGGAACTTCACAGGCATCGTTGTCGTGGACGGCTTCCTCCGGTGCAGCGTCGTATAAGGTGCAGCGCTCGACGTCCGGCAGCAGCGGCTTTGCCGATCTGAGCGGAAGTTTAACGGCATTAACGTATACCGATACGACCGCAGTCGGCGATACGACCTACTATTACCGCGTAGTCTCGACGAATGCGGCGGGTTCAGCAACGTCGAACACCGTCTCCGTCACTCCCGCTTCTCCATCTACTGGTGAAGGTACGGCGACTGGCCTTGCTGTCCAATACCGCCCTAACGATACGGATGCAGCGAACAGCGCGGCAGCACCACAATTCATCATTACGAACAGCGGCACGAGTGCCGTCGGTATGAGCACGCTGAAGGTTCGTTATTATTTTACAAAAGACAATTCAACGGCTTTCAACTTCTTCTGCGACTGGGCGCAGATCGGCAGCGACAATGTGCAGGCTCAATTCGTCTCTATGACGACGCCGACCGCAACAGCCGATACGTATCTTGAGCTGACTTTCAAATCAGGCGCTGGCTCGATCGCCGCAGGCGGCAACAGCGGCCAGATTCAGACCCGCTTCAGCAAGACCGATTGGACTAACTTCAGCGAGTCGAATGACTATTCCTTCAGCACAGCGAGCACGAGCTTCGTGAACAACAGCAAAGTGACGCTGTATGTCAACGGCACACTCGCTTGGGGCAACGAGCCATCCTAATACACGCTAACATGAAAGGCCAGATCAACGTCATTCGACGCGGATCCGGCCTGTTTGGCAACCCTTTATTTATAACAGCATGATGCCGCAATCCTATAACTCGTTCATTCCCTCGACACATCGACCGTTCCGCGCCGACCTCAAGTAGATGAATCGTCTAGCTTCCTTGCGGCGCGCCGGTTTCTTTCAACTTCTTCACGCGGTCAAGCCGTTGTTGGAACCCTTGGCGGAGCTGACTAAGCTTATCAAGTCTCCCGTCGATCTGATCGATGAACCGCTGCAGCTCTTGCTCGCCTTGATCGAGAATCTTCGTCTTCTCCTCGGCCGAGTCCTCTTGGCGATACGCGCCGCGAATTTGCTCCAGCTTGGCCTCCAGTTCCACGATCGTCTTCACTTCCTGAAGCGAGATGCCCAGCACTTCCTTCAGTCGAATAATTTGCTCCAGCTGTGTAATAATCCGTTCATCATAATAACGATGGCCGCCTTCCGTTCTCGGCACGCCAATCAATAGACCGATCTCTTCATAGTAGTGAAGTGTCCGCGCTGTTACGCCATAACGCTCGCATACCTCGTCAACCGAATATCTTTCTTTCATCGTCAACCTCCTACAATACGCGCAAGCCAGAAATGGCTGGATAATCCATTATAATCGATATCCGCAATCGGCATAAGATGTACAGGTCATTTTTTTAAGATCTCTTAACTCGCTGTTCCCCTCTCCGAACACCCTTATGTGGTAATATGTAGAAAGTTTCCAAGCGATGAGGTGCACCTGCTGTGAGTGGAATTGATCTGACTATTATTGTCTCTGTCGTTGCAGCGCTAGTTGTCCTGTTGTCGAAGACTTGGTCTCACTATCGATGGATTCAGGCTGCCATTCCGGGCACACTGGTCGTCCTTATTGTTATTCGTCTGCTGCTGCTGCCTATGGTATGGACGATGATGCCCGCTGTAATCGTCTCTGGCGGGATTGTGCTTCACTGCCTGCTCCTAATACGCAGGACTCGTCGTTCACGTTCCGAGATTCCTCAACGCAAGCGCAGGCGGCCTATGTTTATTCGTAGACTTGGCGCTGCTTTGCTTGCCATTCTCTTGGCAGTCATCGCGGCCGCCCCGCCGACGCTTCTGCCTGTATTCTCACTGGAGCAGCCTGGCGGTCCGTATGCGATTGGAACTTCCGTGTATCACTGGACCGACGAGTCGCGTTCGGAGCGAGCCTCAGATGATCCCTCTAGACAAAGGGAGCTTACGGTCCAAGTATGGTACCCCGCCGATCCGCAATCGGTTGTTGATCTAGAGCGCGCACCTTATTTGCCGGAGTGGGACGTTATGGCGCCAGCATTGGCGCAGCGGTATCATTTCCCCGAATTTCTGCTGTCTCATTTGAATCAGATCGAATCTCATGGTTATAAGGATGCTCCTGTATCGGCAAGCCAAGCTCGTTATCCTGTCGTGCTGTTCTCGCACGGAATGCCCGGCTTGTACGCTACGGATACGTTCTTGTTCGAAGCGCTGGCCAGCAGCGGTTATATCGTCTTATCGATCAACCATACGAATTATTCGATTGCCTCTAAGCTTCAGGACGGCACCGTTGCAACGGTGCATAACGACGCTTTTCCTTCGCCGGCTGACTGGGATGCGAACGACGCATTAATCGCGAACGTATGGGCCAAGGATGCTTCCTTCGTGCTGGACCAGCTGGAGCGGCTGGACAACGTTGGCGTCAACCCGAATTTCCCTCTCGCCGGCCATCTGGATTGGGAGCATGTCGGCATGGCCGGCCATTCCTTCGGCGGTGCGAATGCCGTGGAGATGCTGTGCACGGACGAGCGAGTTAAGGCGGCTGTGAACATGGACGGGACGATGTTCGGCACCGGAGTGCGAAGCACATCGCTTCAGAAGCCGCTGCTGCTGCTTCAATCGAAGCGCCCAGAGTCCAGCGGTGAGCCTAGCGATCCAGAGCTGCGGTCAGCCGGGCTGACCAGAGCCGAATACGACAAACTTACGGTAGAGATTCCAAGACGAGAGGCTAATGCATTGGCTGCACAAGGCTCCCGTGCCGTAATGATTGAAGGCGCTGATCATCTCGCCTTCACCGACTTGTATCGTCTATCCCCGCTCCTTCCGCTTATGAACCGAACAGGGAGCTTGAATAATATTCATCAGCGCATAACATCCGAGGTGGTCAACTTTTTCAATACGCAATTGAAGCAATAATCTGTTACCCCATTCGATAACGCTCTTGTCGCGCTCTTCCGCCGATACCGTATGCCGCTATTTCAAATTCCGCGGACAATGCACAAAGAAGCAGGACCAATTGGTCCTGCTTCTTCTCTGCGCTCCTCGCGCTTATGTCGTTAGCTATGTACATAGCTAATGTTTAACAAGGTTAGTTCTTAACGAAGTAAGATACGACAAGCGCCAGAATGAAGAATCCAGCTGCGAAGCCGATCGTCAGACGCTGCAGGAACAAGTCCAGGCCGCGTGCTTTCTGTTTGCCGAACAAGTGCTCCGCACCGCCGGAGATGGCGCCGGACAGACCTGCACTCTTACCTTTCTGAAGAAGCACGACAGAGATCAAACCAAGTGCCGCGATGATAAGCAAGATTTTGAATAAAATGTCCACTTTCCCACCTCCTGAGTTAAAGCCTTGAACGGGTCAACCGTCCGTCAGTTTCAGGCCAAGCCTAAAAACAGTACTTTTATTGTATCACAACCACCTCTGCCACACAATACCGACTATTGATGCTGCTCTTTTCATTTGGACGCTTCGCTCGTATGATGGGAATGACTAACACTAGGAGGTGCTTCGCCATGAGGCGGATTTTATATATTGAGGACGATCTGGACATCGGTGGGATGATCAAGAACGATTTGACCGGACGAGGCTTTGCTGTTGACTGGCTGCGTTCAGGAGACGGTGCCGCTGAGCGAGTGGCCGATGCCGACCTGGTCATCCTCGATGTCATGCTGCCCGGACTGGATGGATTCACCGTCGGCCAACGGCTCAAGCGCATTGCGCCCGACAAACCGATTCTGATGCTCTCTGCCCGCTCCACGATCGATGACAAGCTGGAGGGACTTCAGTTTGCTGATGACTATATGACCAAGCCGTTCCACCCCGATGAGCTTGCGGCTCGAATCGAAGTGCTGCTCCGGCGCAGCGGCAAGACCGCCCATCTCGGACAGCTGAAGCTCGGCCATCTCGATATCGACCTGTCCAAGCCGATGTTCATCGATCAGCGGACAGGCGAAGAGATCATTCTGACAGGCAAGCAGCTTCACATCTTCCTCCACCTGCTTCGCCATCCGAATCAGATTCTGACGAAGGAGCAGATCTATGAAGCGGTCTGGGGCGAGCCCAGCTGGGACGGCGACAAGACGCTCAACGTCCATATTCGCTATCTTCGAGAGAAAATCGAAATCAACCCGAGCGCGCCTGCCATTATCGAGACGATTCGCGGCATCGGCTTCCGGGTGAAGCAATGAAACGGCTGTTGAACTGGCTGTCGGATGCCCGCCGCTCGCTCGTCTCCCGCTATGTCATCCTCATGTCCGTTGCTGTCATTCTAATTCCTCTGGCCATTATTGTTGTTGTGACCGTATTGTTCCTCATCTATCCGCCTTACGAAAAGGAGTATGCGATCTATGGCGGCGCAATTGAACTTGAGAACAAATGGCATAGCGAAGCTAAATCGCTTGGAGGCAAGTCCGATGAAACGGTTCAGAAACGGCTGGAAGAGCTCTATAAGCGCTACAGCAAAGCGACCATCTACTGGGTCGATCCCGCAGGCGACACGAGGCTTCAACTGCCTAGTGATGCAAAGATACAACAGCATTGGACCGCAGCCGACGCCATACAGTTCATGAAGGAGCGGTCAGGCAGCCATGATCTGTTCACGATTGTCGCCTTCATCGGCGGTCAGCCGTCCGAAGGGTTCATCACGCTGGAAGTGCCTCGGACGGTCATTACGCCAACGTTCAAGAATACGACGTTCGCGAAATATTGGTCCTTTGCTTTCCCTGCTCTGCTTTTGATCATTCTTCTCCTGTTCATCGGAGCCTCCTGGTTGTTCTTCTATCGGATCTCCCGCAGACTGCTGCTCATGCAGAAGGCGATGACCATTAGCGCTGCTGCTTTCCCTGGCATCCCAGGGCGAATAACCGTTGGCAAGCAGGACGAAATCGGGCGGCTGGAGCTTGCGTTCAACACGATGATCGAACAGCTGGAGCATGGACGGCTGCGCGAGAACGAAGAAGAGCAGCTTCGCAGGCAGCTGATCGCCAACCTGTCGCATGACCTCCGGACACCGCTCACCGCCATTCGCGGCCATGCTTTCCAGCTGAATGAAGAGCAGCTTAGCGGACGCGGACGCGAGTCGCTGCAGGTGATCGATCGCAAGGTCGATTACCTCAGCCGATTGATCGACAATCTGCTCTCCTATACGCTGCTCTCCGCGGGAAGATATCCTTACCGCCCGGAGTCGATCGATATGAACCGGCTGCTTCGCCAGCTGTGCGCGAACTGGTACGCGGCCTTCGAGCAGCAGGGCATCGAGCTGGAGCTGGATGCTCCGGATCACGGCTTCCGTTGGCAGATTGATCCGCAGTGGTTGGAACGGATTGCCGATAATTTGTTCCAAAATATTTTGCGCCATGCCACCGACGGCGGTTATGCACTCGTTCGACTCTATGAGCTCAACGGCAGCGGCTTCGTTTCCTTCGTCGACCATGGACCTGGCATGGACAGCCAATCCGAAGCGGCCGGTTCCGGCATTGGCCTCAACATCGTTAAGCTTATGGCCAAGGAGATGGGGCTGCATCTAACGATCGACAGTTCGGCGGAAGGTACGAGGATCACCCTGCAAGGTTTAAACCAAATTTAAACTTGAGCCCCCCGTTTGTTTAACCTTCATTCGCTACAATGGGTTTCGAGGTGATGAAATCCTATGAAACCATCGAATACGAACGATTGGGTAATTGAAACAGCCGGTCTAACGAAAGCAATCGGGCGCAAAGCGCTCGTGCAAAATTTGAATTTGCGCGTTGGCCGCGGCGAAATATATGGCTTCCTCGGTCCGAACGGCGCCGGCAAAACAACGACGATCCGCATGCTGCTCGGCCTGATCCGTCCAACGCAGGGCTCGGTCAAGCTGTTCGGACGCGAGCTGAAGAGCAATCGAATCGATGTGCTCCGCCGCGTCGGCTCGCTCGTCGAGTATCCGTCCTATTACGGACACCTGACTGGGCGCGAGAACCTGGAGGCCGTACGGCGAATTCTGGGGGTTCCTTCGGGACGAATCGATGAGGTACTGTCGATCGTCAGACTGACCAAAGATGCTGGCCGTCCGGTCAAAGGCTACTCGCTTGGCATGAAGCAGCGGCTGGGCATCGCGACTGCACTGCTGGGCAACCCTGAGCTGCTCATTCTCGATGAGCCGACGAACGGTCTCGATCCGTCCGGCATTCTCGAGATGCGCGAGCTGATCAAGAGCATGCCGCAGCAGCATGGCATTACGATCGTCGTATCGAGCCACCTGCTCTCGGAGATCGAGCAGATGGCGACGCAGGTCGGCATTATCGCACAAGGTAGACTCATCGCGCAGGAGTCGATCGGGTCGCTTCGCAGCCGCTCGAAGGGACGATTATCGCTGCGAGTCGGGGCTGTTCCCCAGGCAGCCGAGGTGCTCGCGAGGATCGGCGTCCGCGCTGAATCTGCAGCAGCATTGGAGTCGCCGCGCACGGGGGCTGTACCTGAGGAAGGCGGCAATCGCATCCTTGTCGATTCCGTGGATGACGAAATAGCTGCTTATTATGTTCGCACCCTTGTGGAGAGCGGCATCGAGGTGTACCGCGTCGAGGAAGTCAGACAATCGCTGGAGGACTTGTTCCTGAAGCTGACCGACGGAGAGGAGAGCTTATGATGCTGCTCCAGCTTCTCGCCGTCGAACGGCTCAAAGTTCGCCGCAAAGCGATCTGGCCGCTTATTGCAGCCGGCGGCTTCGGCGTCGTCCTGCTGCAAGCTGCTAACTACGCGCTTCGGTACGACTATTTGATGGAGCTCAATGCGGATGATCCATGGGGTCATCTGCTGAGCGAAACGCATTTTCTCGCCGTACCTTCGCTTATCATGGGTCTGGCGATTATCGCTTCGATGATTGCTGGCGTCGAGCATGCGACGAACGCGTGGAAGCAGACGTTGGCACTGCCGCTATCCCGTCTATCCGTATACGCCGCCAAGTTCGTGATGCTGATCGGGCTCATGTTCGCCGCCTGCACGATGCTCGCCGTTGGTACCATCATACTCGGCCTGTGTTTGTCCATCGGGACCGACATTCCATACGACGAGCTGCTTCGCGTCTGCTATCTGCCGCTTCTGGCTGCACTGCCAATCGGCGCTGTACAGCTGTGGCTGTCCGTCTCGCTGGCCAATCAAGCCATTCCGCTCACGGTCGGCGTTCTCGGTACGGTCGTATCCATGTTCGGCGGGGCGCTGCGTGACTTCGTGCCGTACAAATGGCCGATGCTCGACAATCAATGGAATGAGCCGCTCATCCCTGCTGCGCTTGGCTTAGTTGTTGGACTTTGCATTTATCTCGCCGGAAGCGTCCATTTCGTACGAAAGGACGTGAAATAATATGTGGGCTGTCTTGCGATCCGAATGGATCAAATGGCGTAAATCGCCGATTATGTGGTTGATCTTCGTCAGCCCTGCTTTATGCTCGCTGATCGGCTTGCTTGAAAATGAAGATATGGGCAGCGGCGCAAACCAATGGGATGGGCTGCTGCACATGATGGGGGTTATGCATGCCCTTCTGCTTATGCCGCTGCTAACTGGGGTTTTCGCAGCCTCCGTATGCCGGCTGGAGCATGCAGGCGGCGGCTGGAAGCAGCTGCTGTCGCTGCCGGTCAGCCGAAGCGCTGTCTATGCCGGCAAGTTCGTGTGCGTCATGCTGCTTCTGCTTGCCACGCAAGCCGTATTCCTCGGTGCTATGCTCATTGTTGGTATGGTCAAGGGCTACACAGACCCGATTCAATGGTCTGGATTGTTGTTTAGTTTGATTGGCAGTTGGATCGCCTGCATGCCTCTGGCTGCCCTGCAGATGGGCGTATCGGTCGCATGGGCCAGCTTCGCAGCGCCTCTTGCCATCAATGCGATCTTCACGCTGCCGAACATCATTATCGCGAACTCGGAGCGCTTCGCGCCGTACTATCCTTGGGACCAGCCAGTGCTCGTCCTGCTGTCCCAGCAGCTCGATGAAGGACCTGATGCTTTCCATCTGTCGATGACGACGTTGTATACGGTCATAAGCGTGAGTTTCATCCTGTTCTTTGTGGTGGGGCATGGGTACTTCCGGAGGAAACCCATTTAAGTCCTCCCTCAAGGGAGGATTCCAGGGGCTCTGCCCCTTGGACATCAGCTTTTCTCTACCCACCCAAACCCTCCTTGCTAGGGAGGGCCCCAAAGGTCGTGTGACCTCTGGACTCCTCACAAGGACCATATCTTGATTCTCATTGATCGTGTGCCCGCACTTGCCGCATCCGCGGCAAAGCTTCTTGCGACTGTACCTAATTCAGCTTCATCTTCCGCACACTGTATTCGTTGAAATTCACCAGTCACCGCCCATTGATGTCCCTTCTTTTAACCTCCGAGCAAGTGAGAGCCCAAGGAACTCTTGCTCGGAGGTGATGATGGCGGGACAACGACGCTCGTCAGATACTGCGTGCTAGGAGTCGCGTGCCCCTATGGGGCACAGCTTTTGTTCGAGCTGACTAATGTGTTTCAGAGAGTATCGCCCTTCTTCCTCACGCTAACGAACCACAGAGACTCTAATCGCTGTGGTATTGCTCGTTTTAAGCCATAACGGACTTCACAAGCGCTATTTGATCAGAATACTGGCCCCACACGTGATAATCCACCATATAGGTGCATCTGAGTCCGTTAGAATCTGAGGTGTTCGATTATTCGCAAATAGCGGTTTCTTGGTCCGTTAGAGAAAGGTTGGATGCACGAGGCCCGAAATGGAGATGTTGGAGGGACAACGATATTTATGAAGTTCTGCGTATAAGAAGTCGCGTGCCCCTTTGGGGCACAGCTTTTGTTCAAGCTGACTAGTGTGGTCCCCGCAACAACAAAGGGCTGTTCGTGCAACGTCGAAGTCTGTGAGTGACTTCGAGTGCGCGAACAGCCCTTTTGCACAACTATGAACGGGATTGATTGGCTGCGGCTAGGCCAAGAGCTAGCGCTCCGCACAAGCCCGCATTGTTGCCTAGGCCAGGCGGGACGATGTAGCTGTCGATGTCCTCCGTAAGCTGGCAGGCGCTCACATAGCCGTTCAACAGACGCTTCACTTCTGCTCGAATGAGCGGGAACAACTGCTGTTGATGCATTACGCCGCCGCCGAGAATGACCTTCTGAGGAGAAAACATCAGTACCGTATTCGCTACCGATTGCGCAATATAGAAGGCCTCCATTGCCCAAGCCGGATGGTCAACCGTTAACTCGTTACCTTTAATCCCCCAGCGCTGTTCGATTGCAGGACCTGCCGCCATTCCTTCCAGGCAGTCACCGTGGTACGGACAGCAGCCAGCGAATGGATCCTCCGGGTGCCGACGCGTCAGTACATGGCCGCCCTCCGGATGCACCAACCCGTGCACGAGACGACCTTCTGCGTAGACACCTACTCCGACGCCCGTGCCAATCGTATAGTAGACGCAGCTATTCAATCCTTGCGCTGCTCCCCATACCGACTCGCCATAGGCCGCCGCATTCACATCTGTATCCCATCCATACGGTACATCGAACCCCTTCTTCATCTCGCCAAGGAAGTCGTATCCCGACCAACCCGGCTTCGGCGTCGTCGTCACGTGTCCGTAGTCCGCATTCGCAGGATTAAGGCCGATAGGACCGAAAGACCCGATTCCAATTGCCTCTACACCCTTCCCTTCGAAAAATGCGGCCACACGCGCCAGCGTCACCTCCGGCTGCTCCGTCGGGAAACTTGTCCGCTCATGAATAGCCCCCGTCTCATCGCCGATTCCGCATACAAACTTCGTGCCGCCCGCTTCTATCGCGCCAATTCGCATATCGTACACTCCTCGCTCTCTTACAGCAAGAAGACGGCCGCTCATTCGCGTACCGTCCCTTCTATCATTGCTATTTATTATAACGATTAATATCCGCGTTGTCTGAAGAATTCCAGGCAGATCTTCGCGCTCTCGAGCGACGACACTTGGAACTGCTCCTGCTCAACGATGAAGTACTCGATGCCCGCTTGCTCCGCTACCGCCAATACCGGCTCGAAGTCTACGACGCCGCGGCCGATTTCCGTGTCCTTCGTGCCATCGCCGAAGTCTTTGAAGTGCGCCAGCGGCACTCGGCCTGCATAACGGTTGATGTAGTCAACCGGAACGGCGCCGCCCATGTGCACCCAACCGAGGTCGAACTCTGCGATCAATTCTTCTGACGACAGCTGCGTCAGCATATGGTCCATAATGGACAACCCATCTACTTGCTTCAGTTCGAAGTCATGGTTGTGATAACCAAAAATGAAACCAGCTTCACGAGCCAAATTAGATGCACGCTTGAGCACAGCTATCAGCTTGTTCACGTCTTCGATCGTTGGCACTTCCGGCATAGGCGCCCAAGGGACAACAACGTAAGTCAGGCCGATTTCTTTCGCATAAACGAGTGCTTCCTCGTACGCTGCCCACATCTTATCTTCCGGCTCGGACCATTGCAGCGGCACATGCGCCGAAGGCGCTTTCAATCCTGTCTCGTCTAATACCTTGCTAACCTCAGCTGCCGAGTGGCCGAAGAAGCCAGCGAATTCGACTGCCTCATAGCCCAGTTCTGCTACCTTGCGAATTGTGCCGAGAAGATCTGTTTCTGTCAGATCACGAAGTGTATACAATTGAATGCCGATAAGCGGTTTTCCCATAATAATAAGCACCACCCTGATTGGATTGGACAATCTATGCTTCTACCTTGATGATAAGGGTTGTCCATCGCAGTTGCTATGTCGGTTTGTGCACGGATTATTTGTATTTTTGTCATTCACACATACAAATCAATGATATTGCGCTGTTCATCTGCCATATAAAAAACTCACCCCCGGCCTCGGACGCCAGGGGTGAGCTTGGATAACCGCTATGACGAGCGGTTATTATTATTTGTTGAAGTTTTTCAGGTTGTAGAACGCGCTTGCGCCTGCGTATTGAGCCGTAGCACCCAGTTGGTCCTCGATGCGGAGCAATTGGTTGTACTTCGCTACGCGGTCCGTACGGGAAGGAGCACCCGTTTTGATTTGTCCAGCGTTCGTTGCAACCGCGATGTCAGCGATCGTGCTGTCTTCGGACTCACCGGAACGGTGGGAGATAACAGCCGTATAGCCAGCGCGTTTAGCCATTTCGATCGCGTCGAACGTTTCCGTCAGCGAGCCGATTTGGTTAACTTTAACGAGGATCGAGTTGCCTACGCCTTGCTCGATGCCGTCTTTGAGGCGAACCGTGTTCGTTACGAACAGGTCGTCACCAACGAGCTGTACTTTGCCGCCGAGTTTGTCAGTGAGAAGTTTCCAACCTTCCCAGTCGTCTTCGGAGCAGCCGTCTTCGATCGTGATGATTGGGTATTTGTCAGCCCACGAAGCGAGCAGGTCCACGAATTCTGCGGAAGTGAAGGAACGGCCTTCGCCTTCGAGGTGATACTTGCCGTCTTTGTAGAACTCAGTCGAAGCAACGTCCATACCGAGGAATACGTCAACGCCTGGCTTGTAGCCTGCGCGCTCGATAGCGGAGATGATCGTCGTGATCGCTTCTTCGTTGGAGCTAAGGTTCGGTGCGAAGCCGCCCTCGTCGCCTACTGCCGTGTTCAGGCCTTTTTCTTTCAGAACCGATTTCAGGTTGTGGAAGATTTCAGCGCCGATACGCAGAGCTTCTTTGAACGTTGGAGCGCCAACTGGCAGAACCATGAACTCTTGAACGTCGATATTGTTGTCGGCATGCTCGCCGCCGTTAACGATGTTCATCATTGGAACTGGAAGCGTCTTAGCGTTGAAGCCGCCGAGGTACGTGTACAGCGATACGTCGAGAGCGTCAGCAGCAGCGCGAGCTACAGCCATCGATACAGCGAGGATCGCGTTAGCGCCCAGCTTGCCTTTGTTGTCCGTGCCGTCGAGCTCGATCATTTTGCGGTCGATCGCTACTTGATCAAGAGCGTCCAGACCGATGATTTCAGGCGCGATGATGGAGTTAACGTTGTCAACTGCTTTAACTACGCCTTTGCCCAGGTAACGGCTTTTGTCGCCGTCGCGAAGTTCTACTGCTTCGTACGCGCCAGTCGATGCGCCGGATGGTACGATTGCGCGGCCTTTGCCACCGGATTCAAGAGTTACTTCTACTTCAACAGTTGGGTTACCGCGGGAGTCGAGGACTTCGCGTGCATATACGTCAGCAATGATAGACATGGATGTAACACTCCTTCTAAGGTTTAAGTTGTAATGGCTGCCATAACAAGTTGAAACCAACATTCCTATGGTATACGAAAATCGCTCCGAATGCACGTCCTAGCCGCGCAGTCCGACATTATTTTCGCGAAAAATTAGAACGTCCCGCGTTGGCCGACAGTCTATCTAACCGAGTCTCTCCACCCGCTGTCGATCCATACGCAATTCGGACATGCAGGGTCTTACTTAACGATCGATTCGCCTGTCATCTCAACCGGTTGCTTCAATTCGAGGAACTTCAAGATCGTTGGTGCGATGTCAGCCAGAATGCCGCCTTCGCGGAGCTCTGCGCCTTGCTTCGTAACGATGAACGGTACCGGGTTCGTCGTATGCGCCGTGAACGGACGACCGTTCTCGTCGATGACCATATCCGCGTTGCCGTGGTCAGCCGTGATGAGCGCTACGCCGCCCTTCGCCAGAACTGCTTCAACCACTTTGCCCATGCACTCGTCCGTCGCTTCTACTGCCTTGATCGTAGGCTCCAGCATACCGGAGTGGCCGACCATGTCAGGGTTCGCGAAGTTGAGGATGATCGCGTCGTGTTTATCCGCTTCGATCTCAGCGACCGCTGCAGCAGCAACTTCATAAGCGCTCATCTCGGGCTGCAGATCATACGTTGCAACCTTCGGCGAATTGATCAGGATACGCGTTTCGCCTTCCAGCTCAACGTCGCGTCCGCCGCTGAAGAAGAACGTTACGTGCGGGTATTTCTCCGTCTCCGCAATGCGCAGCTGTTTCTTGCCGTTCTGCACGAGCACTTCGCCCAGCGTATTGTCGAGGTTCTTCGGCGAGTAAGCAACAAAGCCGCCAACCGTCTCGCTGAACAGTGTCAGGCACACGAAGTGCAGGTTTTTCGGGCATTTGTCGCCACGGTCGAAGCCGCGGAAATCTTCGTTCGTGAACACTTGCGACAGCTGGATCGCACGGTCAGGACGGAAGTTGAAGAACACGACCGAATCTTCCGATTCAACGAGTCCTACTGGTTTGCCGTTCTCAACGATAACCGTCGGCATAACGAATTCGTCCATGACCGACTTCTCGTACGATTCCTTCACCGCTTGCAGCGCGTCCGTATATTGAGGACCATCGCCGTATACCATTGCACGGTACGATTTCTCCGTACGCTCCCAACGTTTGTCGCGGTCCATTGCGTAGTAGCGGCCTTGTACAGTCGCGATCTTGCCTACGCCAACTTCTGCGATTTTCGCTTGGAGACGCTCCAGATAACCGACAGCGCTGTCTGGCGATACGTCGCGTCCGTCGAGGAAAGCGTGGATGAACACGTCGTTCATCTCTTCTTTCTTCGCCAGGTCAAGCAGTGCGAACAGGTGCTCAATATGGCTGTGTACGCCGCCGTCGGACAGCAGGCCGTACAGGTGAAGCTTCTTGCCGCTGTTCTTCGCTTGGCGAACCGCTCCTACGAGCGTCTCGTTGTCGAAGAACTCACCGTCGCGGATCGACTTGCTGATGCGAGTCAGGTCCTGGTACACGATACGGCCAGCGCCGATGTTCAAGTGGCCAACTTCGGAGTTGCCCATTTGACCTTCTGGCAGACCTACTGCTTCGCCGCATGCCGTCAGCGTCGTGTGCGGATACGTCGACCAGTAACGATCGTAGTTCGGTTTGTTAGCTTGTGCTACTGCGTTGCCAACAACATCGTTACGAAGTCCGAAGCCGTCAAGGATGATCAATGCTACCGGTTTAGGAGCCGTCATCTTACTTCGCTCCTTCAACCAGCGCGATGTACGATGCTGGCTCGAGGCTTGCGCCGCCTACCAGTGCGCCGTCGATGTTCGCTTGACCAAGGTACTCTGTAACGTTGTTCGGTTTCACGCTGCCGCCGTATTGGATGCGAACTGCATTAGCCGTTGCTTCGCCGTACAGGCCAGCTACGATGCCGCGGATATAAGCGATAACGTCTTCAGCGTCAGCCGCTGTGGACGATTTGCCCGTTCCGATTGCCCAAATTGGCTCATATGCGATAACGACTTCTGCTGCTTGCTCAGCCGACAGACCTTGGAATGCAGCTTCTGTTTGTACTTTGCACACTTCTTTCGTTTGGTCAGCTTCGCGCTCTTCGAGCTTCTCGCCTACGCAAACGATTGGCGTCAAACCATGTTTGAATGCCGCGTGCGTTTTCTTGTTCACGATCTCGTCGGACTCAGCAAAGTATGCACGACGCTCGGAGTGGCCGATGATAACGTATTTCACGCCGAGGTCAGCCAGCATAACGCCGCTGATTTCGCCCGTGAATGCGCCGTTGTCTTCGAAGTGAAGGTTTTGTGCGCCGATTGCGATGCTCGTGCCTTTCGCGGCTTCTACGAGTGCTGGAAGCGCCGTGAATGGAGCGCAGATTACGCTCTCTACGCCGTCAACCTCCGCTTTGCCTTTCACTTCGGAGAAGAACGATTGTGCTTCGCCAACCGTTTTGAACATTTTCCAGTTGCCTGCAATGATCGGTTTTCTGCTCATGTCAGAGAAACTCCCTTCAAGTGCATCTATTTATTTTAATAACCCGCAAGCTATTCAGCACCGAGGTTATTGCTTCAGTTCGAAGCCGCTTAAACTTACGATGCAGCTTTTAATGACGTAAAAGCTGTGCGAGGTGTCATGCAGTCGGACCTACATGATCTGCAAAGTTTCCGGTGGAAACCTTCATCGCAAGCATAAGCTAGCATTCTAAACCTTAGCAAAGCTCGATGCCGAGTACGCTTCGGGGATTACTTTGTGATCAATAGCCCGTAAGACCGTTCAGCACCGAGAAGGTTGCGTTAGATCGAAGAGCGAGTAGCGGAATGTAGGCTAACCCTACATGAGCAACGGAGCTCGAGAGCTAATGCAAGATTCGATGCCGAATATGCTTCTAAGCGTTACTTCGTGATCAACGGTCTTACTTGTCGTTGAGGGCTACTACGCCTGGAAGAGCCTTGCCTTCCATAAACTCGAGGGAAGCGCCGCCGCCCGTCGAGATGTGGTCCATACGGTCAGCCAGGTGGAATTTCTCAGCTGCTGCAGCGGAGTCGCCGCCGCCGATAACCGTGTAACCAGCCGTCTCAGCGCAAGCTTGCGCTACTGCACGCGTACCATGGGAGAATGGCTCGATTTCGAATACGCCCATTGGTCCGTTCCATACGACGAGCTTCGAGTTTTTGATAACGTCTGCGTAGATTTCACGCGTCTTAGGACCGATGTCGATGCCTTCCCATTCAGCTGGGATGCCGTCTACGCCAACGATTTGCGTGTTAGCGTCTGCGCTGAAGTCGTCCGTTACAACGATATCAACCGGCAGGTACAGGTTCTTGCCAAGCTTCTTCGCTTTCTCGATGAACTCAAGCGTCAGGTCGAGCTTGCTGTTGTCGAGCAGCGATTTGCCGACTTCATTGCCTTGCGCTTTAAGGAACGTATACGACAGACCGCCACCGATGAGGATGTTGTCTGCGATTTCGATCATTTTGTTGATAACGTCGATTTTGTCCTTAACTTTCGAACCGCCAACGATTGCCGTGAAAGGACGCTCTGGGTTGTTCAGCGCTTTGCCGAGAACATCGAGCTCTTTCTCTACGAGCAGACCGGATACCGCTGGAAGCAGGTGAGCGATGCCTTCCGTCGAAGCGTGTGCACGGTGAGCAGCACCGAATGCATCGTTCACGAACAGGTCAGCCAGTTCAGCGAATTGCTTCGCGAGTTCTGGATCGTTCTTCTCTTCGCCTGCTTCAAAACGAACGTTCTCAAGCAGGAGCACGTCGCCAGCTTGCAGTGCAGCCACTTGTGCTTTAACTGCATCGCCAACAACTTCGCCAGCTTTTGCAACTGGCTTGCCGAGCAGCTCGGACAGACGCTCAGCAGCTGGCGTCAAGCGCAGCTCTTCAACCACTTGACCGTTTGGACGGCCCATGTGGGAAGCGAGAATGATTTTGGCGCCGCCTTCGATCAGGAACTTGATCGTAGGGAGCGTTTCACGGATACGCGTGTCGTCCGTGATTTTGCCATTTTCGAGCGGTACGTTGAAATCGACGCGTACGAATACGCGTTTACCTGCGACTTCGACGTCGCGAACACTTTTCTTGTTCATTGAGAAAGCCTCCTTCAGAATAGGCGAAGATGAATAATCCATTAAGTACTTGCGTTCGCTTCAGCGAACGCCCTCGAAGCATCACGTCCAGTGTGTCCGCTGCAAGCGGCCGACACGCCTTCGGAGCGTTACCGCAAGCGGCTCGCTTAAGCGAGCTGCCATCGAAGCACCGCTTACAATAAAAAAACGTTCCTTCGAAGAAGGAACGTTAAAACCTAGTCCAGCCGGACGGCGGCATCCCTTCCGTTGCACGGGAGCGCCGCAGCCAAAGCGTGTCCGTCAGGACTAAAGCGTTCCTAGCACAATCCCTCGCAGGGACGCCGACTGTACCTCCCACGCTGCATTAGAACGGGAGTCCAGAGGGCAGAGCCCTTTGGGGCCCCCTTTGAAGACCAAAGGGGGTTTGGGGGATTTGAACCGTATTACAGACCTTTGCTTGCGATGAATGCTGCAAGGTCAACTACGCGGTTCGAGTAGCCCCACTCGTTGTCGTACCAAGAAACAACTTTAACCATGTTGCCTTCAACAACCATCGTCGACAGAGCGTCAACCGTGGAGGAAGCTGGGTCGCCGTTGTAGTCGCTCGATACGAGCGGCTCTTCGGAGTAGTTAAGGATGCCTTTGAGCGAAGTTTCGGAAGCTGCTTTCAGAGCTGCGTTAACTTCTTCAACCGTTACGTTAACTTTCAGTTCAGCAACGAGGTCCGTTACCGATACGTTAGGCGTAGGAACGCGCATAGCCATGCCGTTCAGTTTGCCTTTCAGTTCTGGCAGTACGAGGGATACTGCTTTAGCAGCGCCCGTCGACGAAGGAATGATGTTCTCTGCAGCAGCGCGAGCGCGGCGCAGGTCTTTGTGAGGTACGTCCAGAACGGATTGGTCGTTCGTGTACGAGTGAACCGTCGTCATCATACCTTTTACGATGCCGAATTTATCGTTAAGAACTTTCGCGAATGGCGCGAGGCAGTTCGTCGTGCAAGATGCGTTGGAGATAACCGTGTGGGAAGCTGCATCGTATTTGTCTTCGTTAACGCCCATAACGATCGTGATGTCTTCGTTCGTAGCTGGAGCGGAGATGATAACTTTCTTAGCGCCGCCTTTAAGGTGGAGCTCAGCTTTTTCTTTAGCCGTGAAGATACCAGTCGATTCAACGACGATTTCAGCACCTACGGATGCCCAAGGGAGGTTTTCTGGGTTGCGCTCAGCAAATACTTTGATTTCTTTGCCGTTTACGATCAGCGCGCCTTCTTTAGCTTCAACCGTACCTTCAAGCTTGCCGTGCGTCGTGTCATATTTGAGCAGGTGAGCCAGCGTTTTCGTGTCTGTCAGATCGTTTACAGCAACAATCTCAACTGCAGGGTTGTTCAGCGCTGCGCGAAACACGTTACGGCCGATACGGCCAAATCCGTTAATACCAACTTTAACCATTTGGAAATTCCTCCTAGACAATAAGTGTAATATATACTCAAGATGGCGTACGGCCCGGAAACCCGGAGCGCGTAACCATCAAGATATCCTGTTTCAAAAACGCACCTTATTAAGCATTGCCCAAATCGGCCTCATCAATAATCCTAACAATAACTTGTGCTGCCGCTTCATCGGTGACAAGCACATCATCGTGTCCGAACTTCATGACGGCCGCAATCGCTTCGCCCTTGCTTACGCCTCCGGCTACCGCAATGACAACCTCCGTCGCTACAATGTCCTCGAGCCGCAAGCCCGCGGTATGCATCTTGTGAACGACAGCCCCATTCCGGTCAAAATAATACCCGAACGACTCCGCCAGCGCACCTTCAGCTCTCATCGCATCGACAATGGCTTGATCCACCTTGCGGCGTCTTGCCATGACCATCGCGTCCCCGATTCCATGAACGACGATTCTGGCCTTCCGAATGACATTCACGATTTCCTGAATGTTCGGCTCTTGCATAAGGGTGACGTACGCTTCTTCTCCCAGATGGTCGGGTACATGAAGCAATCGATACTGCGCGCCTGTTCGCTTCGCCATCATCGAGGCAATCGTATTCGCCTGGTAGTCCAAGCTCTCGCCCAGTCCGCCTCGCGCGGGTACGAACCAGTTCGTCGGCAGCGGCATTGGCGATGTCAGATGATTAGCCACCTGCGCCATTGTCGTTCCGCCTGTTACCGCGACGACATCGTCCTTGTTCAGCAATCGGGTCAATGCTTGGCTCGCAGCGCGGCCCAGCTCCCGCTTCGCTGTCTTCGAGGTGTCAGAGTCACCTGGTACGATGTACACTCGCTTCAGTCCATAATGGCGCCGAATCTTATCCTCCATATCCGATAAGCCGAACCATTCCTTGAACATCGGTTCCATCTCTGCAAGCAGCATGCGTCCTTGCTCACTGATGCGCATTCCAGAAGCATGAATCTCGAGCAGTCCTTGCGCTTTCAAATAATCAGTCTCGGCTCGCAGCACGCGTTCCGTCATCCCGAGGGCTCCGGCCAACGCGCGCCGTCCGACAGAATCAGACAGCATAACTTGATGCAGGATGAAGTAGCGTTTCCTCATGACTTCCAATAAATCCGGCACAAGCTGCTGCTGCAGTTCGATCATGGGTCGCATCTAGCGCATTCACTCCACTACAGCCGAATTCTTGTTTCTACATTATGAAGAAACTCCGTTGGGCTTCCGTACGAGGTGGACCTTTCGCGTCCCGCATACTCGTTTTAAGTCCCACACTTATTTTATCGAATCGCGGAAAAGACTGCAAGTTCCTTTTCGCCCATGTAACCGTTTTCCGACACGCATTAGACAACTTTTATTTTTCTCATCGTCCAGCACTTGCATTCCTATGGAAATTAAGGTATGATAACTCTCGTTCCGCTTTTTTGCGCCCGTGGTCCAATGGATATGACGTAGGCCTCCGGAGCCTGAGATCTAGGTTCGATTCCTAGCGGGCGCGCCAACCTAATCAATTTAAATATTAATGAGAATCTAAGATCATCACATCCCGCTGTGGGTGATGATTTTTTTGTTTTATAAATCAACAAAAACCCCATTAAGGAATTCTTAATGGGGTTTTTACCTTCTTTATTTCTTTCTCTTTCGCATTTTATAATTTTTTCTTTCATTTATGATTCCTAGAATCAATACTATTGGTGCGATTAAGTCCAGCAAATTGATATCATTATCAATGTTATACCTCAAAAAGAATGTTAACAAGGCAATTAGAATTACCCGGATAATGATTTGCATCTCATGATTAACCTCCCTCTAGTGAACAGGTTGTATTTTAAATCTTATACCAATCAACCAATCAATATTACATTATACTCGACTAACCAAAATATTACAGGCTGCCGATTCAATCGACAGCCATAACTGTATCAATCAAATTTTATTAACAAGTATAGTTACAAACATAAGTATACCCGATCGCGCAAATCAATCCCGGTAGGAAACCAAAAAGACCCGCAGCTGCACAATAGCCTACTGCTACCCAACTGCATTGGGCACCGTTTAAATTAAGACTTCCACTGCATGTATTTGCAGAAGCAGTATCAACGGAAAATACTGATGCAACTGAATCAATAATGTTTCCATTTTTGTCTGAGGTTGAAGCTTGTTCTATTTCTTTTTTATGTTTTTCTTTATTTTTTTCCTTCAACGCTTTCTTTTGTTCCACAGTCTTAGCATTAACAATTTCCATAGCTTCTGCACGATCACCAATGAACGTCAAGCCAACATTTCTTGAATTTACGGTTATCTCATTGCTAGGCGACTCACTAATATTTAATGCTTCGATAAGCATTTTTCTGTCCATATCGTATGTGACAAGTACGGAAACTTTGTCATTTGCCGCATTAGTATATTCAAATTGGATAGTGTATACTTTATATTTTCCTGCACTCAGTCCTGTATAGGCAGCATTCTTAAATGCTTCGTTTAATAGTTTCTTATCTAATCCAGTAAAACCCTGCAGTTCTCTATTACTTGCAACATTTTTTTTCAGTTGAGCTAGCAACCCTCCTTCTGTTACCAGATACGTATCCCCATGGATACTAATGTATTCGTTAAGACTTGTTATATCGTCTAGAGTTACCTGAGCATTTTTAGCTTTTGGAGGTTTTACACTAGTAGTGTTCTTAGATGCTGCATTAACAGAACTCAAACATATCAATGACATAATGACAAGTAATAGCACTGCAACCTTTGACCTCATCCTAACTTTTCCTGATAACAAACCCATCACAAATTTACCATCTTTTAGTATTTTTTTTGAACACATGTAATTTATATCATTTTCGGTAAATTATTTAAAGCAGTAGATTAAAGAGTTAAGAGAATCTTTAACTAACGATGTTTTACACACAACAGTTTCTTGCTCTGTCTCCCCTCCTTACGTTTTTCTTGACCTTCTTTGACTTTTACTGATCATTCCGCTATTATAAAATTCATCAGCAGCACTTTCGCATCCTACATCAGTGTGCTAGCAGCATTCGTACATATACGTTTGCAGCGTACCGCATCTGACTATGCTAGTGCTGAAACTATTCTACAATTCCTATTCGGGAGGGAACTTTCATGGATATGAACTATGTGCCAATGGTCATTGAGCAGAACAACCGCGGCGAGCGTGCGTATGACATTTACTCGCGACTGCTGAAGGACCGCATTATTTTTCTCGGGACGCCGGTGAACGACCTTGTAGCCAACTCCATCATCGCGCAGTTGTTGTTCCTTGCGGCAGACGATCCAGAGAAGGACATCTCCCTGTACATTAATAGCCCAGGCGGTTCCATCTCGGCCGGCCTCGCCATCTTCGACACGATGCAATTCATTAAGCCGGACGTCTCCACGATCTGTGTCGGTATGGCTGCATCGATGGGCGCTTTCCTGCTTAATGCAGGCGCCAAAGGCAAACGTTATGCGCTTCCGAACGCCGAAGTCATGATTCACCAGCCGCTCGGCGGTGCAGAAGGCCAAGCGAGCGACATCGAGATTCGTGCTCGCCGCATCCTGAAGACGCGCGACAAGCTGAACCGCATTATGGCTGAACGCACGGGTCAATCGTTCGAAACAATCGAACGCGATACGGACCGTGACAACTTCATGAGCGCCGAAGAAGCACGTCAATACGGCCTGATCGACAAAGTCATCGACAAGCTGTAATCCGCTCTTCCACATGTACGACAGCAAGCCCCTCAATCCATAACGGAATGAGGGGCTTTTCCTCTTGATAACGCGCCTGGTCCTACTGCAGCATGGCTACGAATGCTTTCGCCGCTGTAGACAGAGGGACATCCTTCAATGTTGCGATGCCGATACGTCTGGACGGTATTGGCGGACTAATCGACAACTCCACCAGCTCTCCTCGGTCTAATAAGTCCTCGACAAAATTTCTCACCACGCACGCAATACCGAATCCCGTTCGAGCAAATTCACTCAACAGATCCAAGCTGCCAAGCTCCATGCTTGGCGTTAGTACAACATCATTCGCGCTTCCCGCTCTATCGATATGAGTTCTAGTTGCGCTGCCTTTCTCCAACAAGAGCAGCTCGTAGCGGCTTAGCTCCTCCCAATTGAGAGACATAGGCTGCTCGGCCGCCGTCCATTTGCAGTAAGTATTCGACACAACGAAACAGTCCTGCACGATCATGCTTTCTTGAATATGCAGCTTCGGGTCCTCCAGCGGCAGATTCACGATGCCGAAGTCGATTGCCCCTTCCTTCAGCAGCTTCACCGTCTCGCGCGATGTTCGGTTCGTAACCTGAAACTGAATGCCGGGATATTGCTCACGGAACTGTCGCATGCGCGGCAGCAAATAATGTTTGCACAGCGTATCTCCCGCTCCGATGCGCATTTCCCCTACCGTAAGTTCATGCCGCTCCGCCAGCCTCCGCTCGCCTGCATGGATGAAATTAAAGGCCTGCTCGATGTGCTGGAACAGCACATCGCCTTCCGCAGTCAGTGTGACCCCCTTCGAAGTCCGGAAGAACAGCTGCCCGCCAAGCTGCGACTCCAGCTGCTTAATGGCATGCGTGACCGCAGGCTGCGTAATATAAAGCCTTTCAGCGGCTCCTGACAAACTTCCCGCCTTCGCCGTCCAATAGAAAGCGCGGTACCACTCCATATTTGTAACGAGGTCGCTCACCGAATATTAATCTCCTTTATATCAGACATTAGGTTTATTCATTTCATTAATATCATTATCGCATTTATAATCAGTTTTGGAAATTCAATCATGTCTAGAGGAGTGAATCGAATGAGTGTAACAGCAGTAGTAGGGGCGAACTGGGGAGATGAGGGTAAGGGAAAAATAACGGATCTGCTGGCGGAGCAATATCGCTGCGTCGTCCGCTACCAAGGCGGCAGCAATGCCGGACATACGATCATTAATGCATTCGGCAGATTTGCGCTGCACCTGCTGCCATCAGGCGTGTTCACACCTGGGACGACGAATGTAATCGGTCCAGGCGTCGCTTTCAATCCAGAAGACTTCTTGTGTGAATACGACAATCTGCTGGCCCGAGGTATCTCCGAGCCGGATATTCGAATCTCTGACCGTGCACAGCTTGTACTCCCTTATCATATTCAGTTGGATACCTGCGAGGAGGCACGGCTTGGCGCACAAAGCTTCGGCTCGACCCGCTCTGGCATCGCCCCCTTCTATGCGGATAAGGCACTCAAAATCGGAATCCCGATCAGCGCGCTGCTAGGCGATGAAGCACAGCTTCGCCAGCGGATCCAGGCTGCACTCATTACTAAGAATACATTGCTGCAACAGCTCTATCAGGCTGAACCGATTGACGCGAATCAAATCGCAGACCGGCTGCTAGCAGTGAAGAGCCGCTTGACGCCTTTCATCGCGAATACAACCGTCCTTCTTCATCAAACGCTCGCTGCCGGCGGATCCATTCTCGTCGAAGGCCAGCTTGGCGCCCTTCGCGACCCTGACCACGGCATCTTCCCCTACGTCACGTCCTCATCCACGCTAGCCGGTTACGCATCCATCGGCGCAGGTGTTCCACCACATGCGATCAAACGCATCATAGCAGTGACCAAAGCTTACTCCAGCTGCGTAGGCGCAGGGCCGTTCGTAACTGAGCTCGCAGGCGAAGCCGCTGAGCAGCTGCGCCGTCTTGGCGGCGATGCAGGCGAGTACGGCGTGAAGACCGGACGCCCCCGCCGTGTCGGCTGGTTCGATGCCGTTGCTACCCGCTACGGCTGCATGGTACAAGGTGCAAGCGAAGCGGCGCTAACCAATCTCGATGTGCTCGGCTATCTGGACGAAATCCCAGTCTGCACAGGCTATCTTGTGAACGGCCAAGTAACGAATGAATTTCTACCAGCGGATCAGTTAGCATTGGCTGCCCCCGTCTTCATGGCGCTGCCGGGCTGGCGCTGCGACATCTCTCACATTCGCTCGTTCGACCAGCTCCCGTCACAAGCCCAGGAGTACGTGCAATGGATCGAGCAAGCCATCGGCGTACCGATCCGAATGATCTCCGTAGGTCCGAGCAGGGAGCAGACGATCTACCGCTCATAAAGTCGGCAACTCTGCCTGATATCTCAAACAATAGCTGCAGCCTGATAGGCAATAACGTCAAAATAGAACCGTGCCTCGTAAGGGGCACGGCTCTACATACCTTAATAAGCAACTATCATGCTCGAACGAAAGCTGTGTCCCACAGGGGCACGCGACTCCCAGCACGCCGTCCCCTCCCATGCACCTCTGTCCTGCTGCCGACACTTTCCGGGGTCCAGGGGGCGGGAGCCCCATGGGGCCTCCCTTGCAGAGAGGGTTTGGGTGGGTAGAAAAAACTTAAAAAGACCCCCTTATCGGGGGTCTTGCTAACTCGCCATCCGGACGATTATTGGTTTTCTAGCTCTTCTTTACTTACAAGATTAACTAAAGCGGTTACAGCCTGATCAGCGTCAGAACCTTCGGCGCTAATGTGAATTTCCGTACCGGAGCTGATCGCAAGGCTCATGATGCCCATAATTGATTTGGCATTCACTTTCTTGTCGTCTTTCTCCACGAATACTTCAGACGAAAATTTATTAGCTTCTTGAACGAATAGAGCTGCTGGTCTTGCGTGCAGACCTGTTTTCAGACGAACGACAACGGGATGTCTTGTCATGGAAACCATACCCCCTACACATATTTCTATTGACATGAACGTAATCAGTCGTAATTCCGCGTAAAACGGCTTCTAAGCTGATGAAATCGCCGCAAACGCGGCATTTTGTTAATTATTATATCATTATCGCGCTTGTAGCACTAGGGAAAACGTCAACCGTTACGTATTTTTTCAGCCAATTCATCAATTTTCCTCAGCCGATGGTTAACACCTGACTTGCTGACCTTCCCTTTGAGCAACTCGCCGACTTCAGTCAAATTCATATCGGGATGCATCAGCCGGATTTCCGCCACTTCGCGCAGCTTCTCTGGCAGCTGATCAAGCCCGAGTTCCTTCTGCAGCAGCTTGATATTATCGATTTGCCGTACGGCTGCCCCGATCGTCTTGTTCAAATTCGCCGTCTCGCAGTTTACGATCCGATTGACGGAGTTGCGCATATCGCGCATGATGCGAACGTCTTCAAATTTGAACAGCGCTTGGTGAGCGCCGATAATGTTCAGCAGCTCAATAATTTTCTCGCCCTCTTTGATGTAGAAAATAAAACCCTTCTTCCGCTCGATGCAGCGTGCGTTCAATTCGAACTTGTTCGCCAGGTCCGCGAGCGCTTGGCAGTGCTCCTCGTACATCGAGGCGATCTCCAGGTGATAGGACGAGCCCTCCGGGTTGTTGACCGATCCTCCTGCAAGGAACGCACCGCGAAGGTAAGACCGCTTGCAGCATGACTTCTTGATAATCTCTTTGTCGATCCCTTGTTGAAAAAGAAATCCTTCCGAGACAATGCTTAGCTGCTTCAGTATTTCCTGAACCTTGTTCGGTATACGCACGATGTAGATATTATTTTTCTTCAGCCGCATCTTCTTCTGCACGAGCAGCTCGGTATGCACATCGAATTTCTTCTTGATGAGACTATAGATCCGTCTAGCGATCGCCGCATTCTCCGTTGAGATGTCGAGAATCACTTTGCGGTTCGACAACGACACAGAGCCGTTCATGCGGATCAACGCGGACAGTTCTGCCGTCTCGCAGCATGCGTCCGTTTCAATCATTGTCAGTTCTTTTTTGGTTTGCGCCGCAAAGGACATGTCGATTCACCTCTTTCGTGTCATCCAGTCGTCAACTAGTTGGAAAATATGCTGACTCAGCCTTTCTGCATCGTGCCGCAAATAAGTGCGGAACAGCACCAGCCGGTCTGCAATGACTTTGTAACCGCGCTTCTTCACTTCATCTAGGTCGAGATGGACCGCCTTCGCGCCCTTCTCTGCATATTTGCTCTGCACCTGTGGAGGGATCTCACCGTCATTAACGATAACATAATCGAACAGGTGGTAGCCAATATGGTGATAGATCGCATCGAGATGATCGCCTACCGAGTAATTGTCCGTTTCACCTGGCTGGGTCATAACGTTGCAGACGAACATCTTGAGCGCGTCCGAGGCAACGATCGCCTCCGCTAGCTTCGGCACAATTAGATTCGGAATAATGCTTGTATACAGACTGCCAGGTCCGATCAGAATCGCATCGGCTTCTTGCAAGGCTTCGACCGCTTCGGCAAGCGGCTCCACATTCGCAGGCTCGATGAACACGCGTTTGATCGCCTTGCCTGCCTTCGGAATCATGGATTCACCGGTCACGATCGTGCCGTCCATCATCTCGCCCTTGAGCACGATCGCCTGGCCTGCTGCAGGAAGCACGCGTCCGCGAACGGCTAGTACGCGGCTAAGTTCTCTGACGCCCGATACAAAATCGCCGGATATATCCGTAATGGCTGCCAGCATTAAATTGCCGAGGCTGTGGCCCGCAAGCCCAGTGCCGCTATTGAATCGGTAGTTGAGCAGATTCGATAACAGCGGCTCTACATCGGCAAGAGCAAGCAGCACGTTGCGGATATCGCCCGGCGGCGGGATTTGGAGTTCGTTGCGGAGGATGCCGGAGCTGCCTCCGTCATCCGCAACTGTAACGATTGCCGTTATGTCGAGCGGCTTCTCTTTAAGCCCGCGCAGCATAACGGATAATCCCGTCCCACCGCCGATGACGACGATCTTGGGGCGCACGGCTGCCGATTGTTTACTGCCTTTCATTCACGCACCCCATTTAATGGCGATCCCGCTCGGAGTCACGATGGCTGACGCGCACCGTCTCAGTATCACTGCTCCCGAGCATTCGGCCCAAGTATTCGGCAATCGCTACCGAGCGATGTTTGCCGCCCGTACATCCGATGCCGACGACAACCTGGCTCTTGCCTTCCTTCCGGTACAGCGGGATAAGAAAGTTCAGCATATCAAGCAGCTTGGTCAGGAACGTCTGCGTTTCCTGCCATTTCATAACATATTCATAAACATCCGGATTCTGCCCTGTGTTCGGGCGCAAATGCTCAATGTAGTGCGGATTCGGCAGAAAACGCACATCATAGATCAAATCCGCATCTATCGGAATGCCATACTTAAAGCCGAAGGATATCACGTTCACATTGATACCGGTGCGCTCCGTGTTCGTGAAGCGCGACACGATCCGTTCCTTCAGCTGCGCTGGCTTCAGGCTGCTCGTATCGATGACCTGCGTGGCCATCCCTTTAAGATCCTCAAGCATCCGGCGCTCGAGACCGATGCCGTCGAGCGGCATGCCGTCCGGCGCGAGCGGGTGTCTGCGGCGGCTTTCCTTGTACCGCTGCACGAGCACCGCATCTGTCGCATCCAAGAACAGAATCTCACAGCTGATCGTGTAGTGCTCCTTGATGAAGTTCAGCGACTCCGACAGCGCTGTGAAGAACTCTCGGCCGCGCAAGTCGATAACGAGCGCAACCTTGCCGATCTTGCCATTCGATTGTTCAATAAGCTCCGCGAACTTCGGAATGAGAACGGGCGGCAAATTATCGACGCAGAAAAATCCGAGATCCTCCATGCTCTGCACCGCGATGGTTTTGCCCGCTCCCGACATGCCCGTTATAATAACGAGTTTTGCCACTTGCACCGATTCATTGTCCATGCCTTCGTTCACTCCTCTCCAAGGCCAAGCCGATTTGGCCCTATCACGGACAAACCCGCCGGTAAGGGCGGGTCAGCCTTCTCTCTGTTGTATCAGCCCGCTGGCTGACAAGCGTTCGCTACGAGCGCAAAATCAATCCTGCCGCACCAACGATGCCTGCATCATTACCAAGCGTAGCTGCTACGATCTCTACGTTCTCAGATGCGCGATCAGGCGTATACTTGCGGAATTCTTGACGGATTTGATCGAAGAGGAACTCGCCTGCCTTCGATACGCCGCCGCCAACGATGAAGCGCTGCGGGTTCAGTACAACCGCCACAGACGCCATCGATTTGCCCAGGTAGTAAGCGGCACGATTAACGATACGCGAAGCGACCTCGTCGCCGGCTTTCGCCGCATCGATAACTTCTTTAGCCATAATATTCTCAACGAGCGACAGCGACGTACGATCACCGCGCTCTACTGCGTCCTTCGCCATACGAATGATGCCCGTTGCCGAAGATACCGTCTCGAGGCATCCCATTTTGCCGCAGCCGCACTGAATCGCTTCGAGATCCGGTACGATCTGCATATGTCCAAGCTCGCCGGCCATGCCGTTGAAGCCTTCATAGATTTTACCGTTGATGATGATACCGCCGCCGACACCTGTTCCGAGCGTATAGCATACGCAGTGGTCGACGCCTTTGCCTGCTCCTGCCCATGCTTCGCCGAGCGCTGCAACATTGGCATCATTATTAATACGCACCGTCGTTCCCAATTGCTCTTCCAAGTAATCTTTCAACCGTACATCTCGCAACGCGAGATTAGCAGAGAACTTGACAATGCCGTTCGGAATGTCCAAGAAGCCAGCGATACCTACGCCTACGCCACCGACCTGTTCCCATTCAAAATGCGATTGCTCTACGATCCGCTTCGCATAAGTTGCAATGTTGTGCAGGATGACTTCCGTCCCCTTATCATTCTCGGTCGGTCCTTCATACGTATGGAGAAGTTCGCCGTTTTGGTTGCAGATACCTACCTTAATGGCGGTGCCGCCGATATCGACTCCTACGTAGATTTGCTCAGACATTACTAGGCCACCTCGTTCACAAAGTTAAACTTCTTCTGTTACCAACTATAAGCCAACGCTTCTAATAGGTCAAGGCACGCAAAGTTGGAACAGTTGGAAGGGGCTTCGCCCCTTTTTATCCCGTTTTTCAATAAATTCTATCCAAGCTAAAATCAGAGTTTCTGCCCACCCAAAATCTGGCTTCTGCCCACCTGAATCCTCCCTGCTAGGGAACCCCCGGGGTTTTACGCATATGCTCCCGATGTGGTTTCCTTACGGAAACCTTTACCCCGAGAACTCGGTATGAATAACCTTGGATGGACAGAGGCGCTATCGCATACTCAGGTAATAGGAGTCGCGTGCCCTATCGAGCTGTGATGCATCCAAGACTTGGGCTATATAGTAGATAGATTAAAAATCGCTAATCATTAATTGATATTACTAGACACATTGTTAACCAAAAACGCCCTTCCTGCATTTTGAGCAAGAAGGACGTCTATAGCTTGAAATCAATTACAGCGAAACGCTCCAGTCCTGGGTAATGTGTCCGTCCAGGTACTTCTCGGCTTCAAGCGCGGCCATACAGCCGCTTCCCGCTGCTGTGATCGCCTGGCGGTACTTCGTATCCTGCACGTCGCCGCAAGCGAATACACCTGGAACATTCGTCTCCGTCGTGCCCGGTTTTACTTTAATGTAGCCGTGCTCGTCCGTATCGACCTGTCCACCAAGGAAGCCCGTGTTCGGCGTGTGTCCGATGGCTACGAAGATGCCGCTCGTCTCAAGCAGCTCCTCTTCGCCTGTTGCATTGTCGCGTACCTTGAGCGCGGTAACGCCCATGCCGTTCGCGACAACTTCGATAGGAGTCTTATTCAGACTCCAGTTGATTTTCTCATTCTCGCGTGCACGATCCTGCATGATCTTCGAAGCCCGAAGCTCATCACGGCGATGCACAAGCTCTACTTCCGTTGCGAAGCGCGTCAAGAAGTTTGCCTCTTCCATCGCCGAGTCGCCGCCGCCGACTACGATAATTTTCTTCCCGCGGAAGAAGAAGCCGTCGCAGGTTGCGCAAGTGCTGACACCGCGTCCAACGTTGTCCTTCTCGCCTGGAATTCCGATATATTTGGCCGATGCGCCAGTAGAGATGATGAGCGTCTCTGCCACCAGCTCTCCTTGGCCTTCGACTTGCAGTTTGAAAGGACGTTGTGACAGGTCCACGCTGTTGACCCAGCCTGTCCGGAATTCAGCGCCGAAACGCTCCGCTTGCCTCCGCATATTCGCCATCAAGTCAGGTCCCATAATGCCTTCCGGGAAGCCTGGGAAGTTCTCGACTTCCGTCGTTGTCGTCAATTGTCCGCCTGGCTCCGGTCCTTCAATTACTAGCGGCTTCATGTTCGCGCGCGCCAGATAGATGGCAGCCGTCAGTCCCGATGGACCTGTTCCGATAATAATGGATTTGTACATAGTATGCCCTCCTGATCGACTGCAGGGCCGCCTGCCGCTTGTATCAAGCGTGCAAGCAGCCCTGTATAAGATGCTATTGCCCTTTAGAATACCCTTGCCGGGGACGCATCAATCATGTTCATTATTCATGTCGATACGATGCGTTTGCAGCAGTGCGTTCGTTGAACGCATTTTCTCACGGATGCCGCATACGTCGTCAATTCGCTTCGCATGTCGGCTCACCGTCGCTGCCGTTGTCTCGTACTTGCGGGCCACTTCCTCGAACGATATCGTACGGCTGTGCATCTTCGCCGTCCAATATTCGAGCGCAGCAGCCCAGCCCTGCACCTTCCCGAACTTCGGCACATCCGGATACAGCCGCGACAAGAAATCTATCCACAACGTCAGCAAGTCATGCTGCTGAACTAGATCATAACCCGTTGTCCGCATGCGGGTAAGCGCGTCATCCAGTATAGCCTGCCAGCTTGCTTCCCAGACAGGCAGACGTGTCGGCATTTGCTGCGGTTCGATGACGGTCGATTCGTTGCCGATCACCGCTTCAATCGGTGTCGTCTCACCCAGCGAGCGGAGCACGAGCAGCGCAATTCGCTTCAGGTCGTCTTCCTCGCCCGCTTCGTTCATGAATGCACGCAGCGCTTCCTTCACTTCGTCATCGCCAATAATGCCAAGCGCTTGAATGACTTGCAGCTTCGTCTGCCGATCGCCATGACGCAGCGCCCAGAAGAAGGAAGAGCGCACAAGCGGATCTTTCTTAAACCGTTCGGGCACAATTTCACCAGGCAGCCGCTCCCACAGCTTCATTTGCTCTTCGAAGGGCAGATGATAATGATAGCTGATCGGCGCCGGCTGGCCGCCGCTTGCACGGACTCCCGAGAGATAGTCCAGGTAATAAGGCGCTACTTCTGACTGTGGATCATGGCTGCGGCACTGCTGCCACAGACGCTCTGCATCTGCATATCGACCTGTCTGGCAAGCTGCGACAGCGGCATAGTGATACACGCTGGCCTCGCCAGAACTGCCTGTGCGGAGTAATCGAACGAACTGTCGATAGGCTCCCTCATGTTCACCTAATATGCCGAGCGTCGTTGCCAGCTTGAACGCATGCTCCTGATGAAACGGAAACGTTTTACGAAGAAGTTTAAGCAATTCCGTCAGTTTCTCCCGCTCACCCATATGCTGATAGAAGATTGCCAGATTGCAGAGCGCATGAAGGTTGCCTTCATCAAGCTCGAGCACTTTGAGAATCGTCGACATCGCCTTGTCGAATTGCCCCATATAGTAATAGGCCAGTGCGAGATTATTACGTGCGGATGAGAAGTCCTCGTAACGCTGAACAACGTCTTCAAGTACTTTGACCGCTTGCGCGAACTTGCCTTCCTCCAGAAGCATCCTCGCACGATCATGCTCCCGCATGCCGCCAAGCGACTTCACATTCGCCTGCTTCGTCGGACGAGCCAGTTCGAATGTCAGCAGTTCCATCATTTCTTCTGCTTCATCGATGAAATGCCCTTCGTCGTCTTCCTCCAAGTACTGGACTAGCGAATCCTCTGCGGCCTCGTACATTTCCATGTTGGCATAGTTGTTCGCCATATAGAAGTGGCATTCGGTCATCGTAGGGTCAAGCTCGTCTATGATCCATTTGAGAATCTGATTCGATTCCTCGTAATTGCCAAGCTCTGATAGAATGCCGGCCATATTGCAGTGGTTCACTGGATTTTCAGGCTCAAACTGCGCTGCGCGGCGAAAGTTTTTCAGTGCCTTGTCATAATGATAACGATCCAGCGAACGAACAGCCCGCTCGAAGAAGTACGTCGCGTCCCATTGGATGGGTATAATTTTTGCTAGCCTGCCTGAAACCGCCGCACGCTGCTTCTTAGTCATAAATGCAAGGCACCTCCCGTAGTCGTCTAATGTTGGTACGATTATATCATAGCCCCGCCTATCCTTACAGGCTGGAAAAAGCGGAAAAATCGCGAGCGCACGAAGCGACCCGCGATTTTTCGGCTGGTAGCCGGCTTATACGCCAGCGTTTTTGAACAGGGTGCTAATCGATCCGCCCTGAATAATGATGCGAGTTGCTTCCGCCAGCATCGGCGCGACGGACAGTACGCGGTAACGCTCTGGACGATGCGCCGGAAGGGCGATCGAGTCCGTTACTACGACCTCTTTAATATTCGGATGATCCAAACGCTGCAGGGCATTGCCGGAGAATAATGGATGCGTTGCGCAGACGTATACATCTTCCGCGCCGCGTTCCTTCAGTCCTTCGACAACGTTAATAATCGTGCTGCCAGTATCGATCAAATCTTCGATAATGATTGGCGTTCTGCCTTCTACATCCCCGATAACGTGCGTAATGACGGACTCGTTATGCGCTGGACGCTTCTTGATCATCATCGCGAATGGGCAGTCCAGGTAGTTAGCCAGCATTTCCGCAGTCGATGCCCGGCCTGCATCCGGCGAAACAACGATTGGGTTGGTGATTTGTTTCTGTTTCAGGTAGTTGCTGATTAGGTCGAGCGCCGTCAGATGATCAACCGGGATGTTGAAGAAGCCTTGAATCGCCGGTGCATGCAGATCGATCGTCACAACGCGATGAGCGCCAACCGTCGTCAGCACGTCCGCAACCATCTTGGCCGAGATCGGCTCCCGCGGTGCAGCTTTGCGCTCTTGGCGCGCATAGCCGTAATGCGGCATGATGACATTGATCGTCCGAGCGGAAGCCCGCTTCGCTGCATCAATCATAATGAGCAGCTCGACGAAATGGTCGTTGATCGGATGCGAAAGTGACTGTACTAGAAATACGTCACAGTTCCGGATCCCTTCTTCGTAGTTGACATAGATCTCGCCGCCTTTGAACCGGGACAGCTTGATGGCACCGAGCTTGAGCCCTAGCTCCTCCGCAATCTTCTCGGCCAATTTCGGGTTCGAGGAACCCGAAAAAATACGCAACTTGTCGCTTAACATGATACCCTCCTGAGCGTTTGAACCACTAAAATTTTACGTACACTGCTTGTTCGACAATATTCATTATACATCGATTACAGCAGAATTCAAAAATCGACCATTGTTCTAATTCGGCGCTCAAACGTCGCTAGCTGTGTAAAACCTGCTTCTTTCAGCCGCGCTCGCGCTTGATCCAAGTATTCGGCCAATCTAGCGGGTTGATGAGCATCCGAACCGATCGTAATCGGAATGTCCAACTTTCTTGCATAATCCAGCATCCGTTTGCCTGGGAACATCTCCGCGCATGCATGCCGCAGCCCCGATGCGTTCAACTCGATTGCCAGGTCGTTCAGGCGCACAGCCTCAAGCGCAGCGTTCTCCAGATGGGTGACATCGCCTGCCGGCTTGAAGCCGAAACGCTTGATGACGTCGATGTGACCGATGTAGTCATAGAAGCCTGTATTCGCCGCCTTGATAACCGCGTCATAATACTGCTCGTACACTTGCATCGGATCGCGGCCTTCCCATCCATGCGTCTGGCGGAAGTCTGTAATATCCCATGTTCCTAGAAAATGAACCGATCCGATCACATAGTCCCACGGATACGCGTTCACGATCGTCTCGATCTGTTCTTCCGAACCTTCGATATAATCGCCTTCCAAGCCGACGCGGACATCGATCCGGCCTTTGTACTTGTCCTTCAGCGAGAACGCTTCCTCGACATAGCGAGGCAGTTCATCCATCGGCATCGCCATCTCCGGGTAGTACTCATCTGGATTGACGTGCAAAAGCGGCATATGGTCCGACACGCCGATTTGCTGCAAGCCGATCGCAATGCCCTGCTGGATATACTCCTCCAGCTTGCCGACCGCATGGCCGCACCGTTCATGATGCGTATGGTAATCGATTAGCATATGCTCGGTTTCCCCTTCCGTGCTTTCATACGTTCGAGCTTGATTAATCGGTTCAAAAAGTTCGGTTTTCAGCACCAAGAAGGACTTTTTGAACTACCTCTATTATCGATTCATTTTGTTCGTGGTTGGTTTGTTATGGCGCTTTCCGAGCTCAGCCATAACCTCATCGAGCGAAACGCCGCGTTCGCGAAGCAGCACCATCAAGTGGAACAGCATGTCGCTCGTTTCGCTGCGCAGCTCGTCATTGTCGCCGTTCTTTGCCGCAATGATGACTTCGATCGATTCTTCGCCGAATTTCTTGAGGATTTTGTCCAGACCCTTCTCGAACAGGTACGTCGTGTAAGCACCCTCTGGTCGTTCCGCGTAGCGCTTCGAAATAATCGCTTCGAGCTCGTTAAGCATGCGGAAACGGTCGCCGCTTGCTGCATCGTTCTCTGCTGCCGGCGCCTCTTCGACGATCGGGTTGAAGAAGCAGGAGTAGCGGCCCGTATGGCACGCTGCACCGTTCTGGTCGACGCGTACGAGCAAGGTGTCTGCATCACAGTCATAATGGATCGAACGGATTGGCTGCGTATGACCGCTGGTTGCACCCTTGTGCCACAGCTCGCTGCGCGAACGGCTCCAGAACCACGTCTCGCCGCTCTCGATCGACAGCTTGAGCGATTCCGCGTTCATGTACGCCAGCATAACGACCTCTTTGCTAACGGCGTCCTGCACAATTGCAGCTACAAGACCGTCCTTATCCCACTTGATCTTCTGTTGGAGCTCTTCGTATGGCACTACTGCCGCATTCGTGTTGTCGCTCATCGCACTTCCACTCCCTTGCGCCGCAAATCGTCCTTCACTTCTTGAATCGTCATTTCTTTATAGTGGAAAATAGTGGCCGCAAGGCCAGCATCCGCTTTGCCTTCTGCGAACACATCGTGGAAGTGCTCAACACGTCCCGCTCCGCCTGATGCGATGACCGGAATGCTCACCAGCTCCGATACCGCTCTAGTCAGCTTCACGTCGAAGCCGTCCTTCGTTCCGTCCGCATCCATGCTTGTCAACAGAATCTCGCCTGCACCGAGCCGCTCCGCTTCGCGTACCCACTCCAGCGCTTTAATGCCCGTTCCGTTGCGTCCGCCGTGCGTGAACACTTCCCATTCGCCCCACTCTGGGTTGAACTTCGCGTCGATTGCTACGACGATGCATTGCGAGCCGAACTTGCGCGCACCGTCCGCGATAAGCTGCGGGTTGCGGATCGCCGCCGTATTGATGCCGATTTTGTCCGCGCCTGCGCGCAGCAGCCGTTTCATATCGTCGACATGCGAGATGCCGCCGCCCACGGTGAAAGGAATCGTAATCTCGCCAGCCGTCCGCTTGACGACCTCAACCATCGTTGCCCGCCCTTCGACGGAAGCCGAGATGTCGAGGAACACGAGCTCATCGGCGCCTTCGCGGTCATACGTTGCAGCGAGCTCTACGGGATCGCCAGCGTCGCGAAGGTTAACGAAGTTAACTCCTTTTACTACGCGGCCGTCTTTTACGTCGAGGCACGGAATAATTCTTTTGGCCAACATGCTGATCTCTCCTCCCCTAACGGATTCTCTATTGTAATCAATGCATTATGCGCTAATCGTTCTTATGCTTACTCGGATGCTTTCACAGCCAGCTTCAGAAAGTTGCCAAGCAGTTGCATGCCGAGATCGCTGCTTTTCTCTGGGTGGAACTGCATGCCGTACACATTATTGCGTCCGACGATTGCTGTTACTTGCTGATAGTAGTCAACGGTTGCGAGCAGGTCGCTCTCAAGCTCTGGCTTTACGTGGTACGAGTGGACGAAGTACACATGTCCTTCATCAAGTCCATCGAACATCGGCGAAGACTGACGGAACGACAGCTTGTTCCAGCCCATATGCGGCACTTTGTAGTCGCCTTGGAAACGAACGACGCGGCCCGGCAGCAGATCCAGACCTTTATGATTGCCGTACTCCTCACTCTCGCTGAACAACAGCTGCATGCCGAGGCAGATGCCGAGTAGCGGCTTGCCCGTCGCAACGAATTGCTTCGTTACTTCGTCCAGCCCCGTCTCGCGCAGATTGTCCATCGCGTCGCCGAAAGCGCCGACGCCTGGCAGAATCGCGCCGTCCGCCGCGAGAATCGCAGCGGGATCAGCCGTAATGCTGAAGTCGAGGCCTAGCCGTTCGACTGCTTTGCTAACGCTGTGCAGGTTGCCCATGCCATAATCGATAATGGCGATCATCGGTTACAGCACCCCTTTCGTCGAAGGCACTCCTTGTACGCGTGGATCAATGCTAGTTGCTTCGTCCAGTGCGCGTCCAAGCGCTTTGAAGACGGCCTCGATCATGTGGTGCGTGTTCTTGCCATAGTGAACGATAACATGCAGCGTCACACGCGCTTCAAGCGCGAACTTCCAGAGGAACTCTTCTACAAGCTCAGTTGAGAAGCTGCCGACTTGCTGGGAAGGATATTGTGCGCGGTATTCAAAATGCGGACGGTTGCTCAAGTCGACTACAACCTGCGCCAGCGCTTCGTCCATCGGTACGAATACACTTGCATAACGTTTGATGCCGCGCTTGTCGCCAAGTGCCTTCGCCAGCGTCTGGCCGAGGCAGATGCCGATGTCTTCGACGGTGTGGTGATCGTCGATGTCCACGTCGCCGCGAGCGTCGACCGTCAAATCGAACTGGCCGTGCTTCGCGAACAGGTCGAGCATATGGTTGAGGAAAGGCACGTCAGTTTCGAGATTTACTTGACCGCTGCCGTCGACGTTGAAGGCGAGTTTGATATCGGTTTCGTTGGTTTTGCGCGCCACGTCGGCTGCGCGTTGTACGATTTCGGACATATTGTTTGACCTCACTTTGGTTTGATAGGTGTGAAGAGAAAAGATAAAACATTATGTTTGAGTTCTAGCCCGCTCCGAGCGCGGATCACTCTTCCGATCGCTGTTGTCCTCGGATTGTTCTGAACTTATAGATTCAGATATGGTAACAATCCGAGTGACAAAGGCGAACACTCCGCTTCTCCAGAGTGATTCCGGCACTCTCCGCTCTTGTTCGCGGTGGTGCATACGTCCAGCTCAGCACTTTTTATATAGGATGGGTCCGCTTGGCCCGCATAGCTCGCCGCGCGGAAGCGCCTGAAGGTACTGCGCGGACTGCAACGATTCTTCTTATACCTGCCACGTTCGGACGAACAGCAACGTACTTCCTCTTACTTGCCGCCCTCTTTTTCCAGTCGGATTTCGATGGCGCGGGCATGGCCTTCGAGGCCTTCGTGGCGGGCGAGCGTCATGATTTTGTCGCCGCTCGCGAGAAGAGCCTCTTTGCTGTAGTAGATCAAGCTCGACTTCTTGAAGAAGTCGTCCACGTTAACCGGCGACGAGAAGCGAGCCGTGCCGTTCGTCGGCAAGATGTGGTTCGGGCCTGCGAAGTAGTCGCCTACTGGCTCCGAGCTGTATGGTCCCAAGAAGATGGCCCCAGCGTTCTCGATGCGCGCGAGAAGTGCCATAGGGTCCGCCGTGAGCACCTCCAAGTGCTCCGGCGCCATGCGGTTGATGACGTCGATGCCCGCGTCGAGCGAGTCGACGAGCAGTACCGCGCCGTAGTTGTCGATCGAGCTGCGCGCGATCGCTTCGCGCGGCAGCAATGCGAGCTGGCGCTCCACTTCAGCGGCAACCGCTTCAGCGAGCTGCTCCGAAGCTGTGACAAGCACGGCTGACGCCATCTCATCATGCTCCGCTTGCGAGAGCAGGTCAGCCGCTACATAAGAAGCGTCTGCCGAGTCATCGGCAAGCACTGCGATTTCACTCGGTCCGGCGATGCTGTCGATGTCGACGACACCGAATACCGCACGCTTAGCGAGTGCCACGTAGATGTTGCCTGGACCTGTAATCTTGTCGACTGGCGCGATCGATTCCGTACCGTAGGCCAATGCCGCTACAGCCTGCGCCCCGCCGACCCGATACATTTCTTTCACGCCAGCTTCCGCTGCTGCGACTAGAATGTACGGGTTAATGCCTTCTTGACCGCCTGTTGACGGCGGCGTTACCATGACGATCTCAGGTACGCCTGCTACTTGAGCTGGAATAACGTTCATCAATACCGACGAAGGATATGCCGCTTTGCCGCCTGGCACATACACGCCGACACGCTTGAGTGGACGCAGCACTTGACCGAGCATCGTTCCGTCCGGCTGCATGTCGATCCACGAATTGCGCATTTGCTTCTCATGGAACGTCCGTACGTTTACCGCCGCTTCACGGATCGCAACGAGAAAATCAGCGTCGACCTTATCGTACGCTGCTTGAATTTCTGCTTCAGTTACGCGAAGCGAGGATGCTTCCAGTTTCACGCGGTCGAACTGTTCCGTCAGCCGCAGCAGCGCTGCGTCACCTTCGGTACGAATCGCTTCGACGATCGATTTGACCGCTTCATTTTGCTCCGGAGTGCCGTATTCGACCTGACGGTCAATGTTGAACTGCTCTGCACGCATAATCCGCATCGTTTCCATCCCCCAATGACTACGCCTACTCGGAAGGGCAGCTCTGGTCCTGAACCGCCAAGCCGCCCGCCGAATAAGCCTTCTATTATCCGTTCGTTACACTCGTGCCGCAAGCGTCTGCTGCAGCAGATCACACAACTTCTGAATCGGCTCGTTCTTCATCCGATAGCTCACTCGGTTTGCAATGAGGCGGCTCGTAATGCCGAAGATCGATTCCATCTCCACGAGACCGTTCTCCTTCAGCGTTTGGCCTGTTTCGACCATATCGACAATGCGGTCCGCGAGACCGATCAGCGGCGCCAGCTCGATCGAACCGTTCAACTTAATGACCTCTACCTGCTGACCCAACTCGCGAAAATATTGCGATGCCACGTTCGGATATTTCGTAGCGACACGTGGATTAATAACCGGCTTCCAGTCCGGCAGTCCGATAACGGACATCCGGCATTTCGCGATGCCAAGATCGAGCAGCTCATAGACGTCTTTATTTTCTTCCATCAATACGTCTTTGCCGACGATACCGATATCTGCTACGCCGTACTCTACATAAGTAGGCACGTCGACCGGCTTCGCCATAATGAATTCCATCTTCGCATCAGGCACTTCAATAATAAGCTTACGCGAATCGTCAAAATCGACTGGAATCGGCAGTCCCGCTTCACGGAACAGCTTCGATGCCTGTTTATAGATCCGGCCCTTCGGCATTGCCACCTTCAAAATCTCCTGCTGTCCGCTCACTTCGATTGCTCTCCCTTCGTTCCCTGCGATCCGACAAACGAGATAAATTTAGCATATCCGTCTCTGTCAGCAGAATTCGTAACTTGCTGTCCTGCTTCTACCCGCTCCGTAACCACGATGACGCCTTCCGAACGAAGACGCTGCGCTTCCTCAAGCGCTGCCGCGCGGCCATTAGTATCATAGCTAATCAGTACACGCTCCGGCTGTGCTTCTTCTACACCATCAAGCAGCTCGAGCACCCGCGTCGTCTTGATCGCGAAGCCTGTAGCCGGTGCTGGACGTCCGAACTGCGTAAGCAGATTGTCATAACGGCCGCCGCTTACGACTGGGAATCCGAGATCCGCCGCATAACCTTCGAACGTCATACCCGTATAATAGGAGAAATCGCCGATCATCGTCAGGTCGATCAACACATTCTCGCATACGCCATACGCCTTCAGCACATCCCAAATCTCGCACAGATGCTGAATGGACGCCTTTGCCGTTTCTGTACCGCTCAGCTGCAGCGCTTGATTGCAAATTTCTTGTCCGCCGCGCAGACGAAGAATGCCTTCGAGCTCCTTCAATACCGGCTCCGCCAGCGACAGGCTGCGCAGCAGCTCACGATAGCCGACATAGTCGCGGCCGAGCAGGCAAGCTTTCAGCGCTTCCTGCGCCTCAGGGCGGCCCGGCAGCGTCTCCTCGAACAGACCGTTCAAGAAACCGACGTGACCAATTGCGATTTTGAACCGTTCAACGCCTGCTGCTTTAAGCGATGCAATCGCCAGTGCGACAACTTCAGCATCCGCTTCAGCCGATGGATCCCCAACAAGCTCCACGCCTGTTTGGAAAAATTCCGCATCGCGGCCCGCTTCTTCCTCAATCGCGCGGAAGACGTTCGCATGGTACGACAGACGCAGCGGGAATGCCGTTTCTTTCAACAATGACGATACAACGCGCGCGATTGGCGCCGTCATATCCGAACGCAGTACGAGCGTCGTGCCGCGATTATTAAGCAGCTTGAACAGCTTCTGATCGGATGTAGAGCTCGCTACGCCGACCGTATCGTAGAACTCCATCGTTGGCGTGATGATCTGCTCATAACCCCAACGGTTCATGCACTCGAGCGTCTGACGCTCAATCCGGCGCAGCTTCGCAACAGCGTGCGGCAAATAATCTTTGACCCCGATCGGTTTCTCAAACACTTTAGGTTTCGACATACGGATTCACCTTCTTAGCGATAGTTATATGGATGGCTTGATGATTGCTCTATGTTTTGTTCCATCGTTCTTCTCATGTTGTTGCATCCAATAATGCATTTCGTTTAATGTTGATTTAGTGCGTTAAAGCGATACCATGTTACCATACTACCAAAACAAAGGATTAGTCGTAATCGTACCATGATCTGACGTACCCGTCAAGGGACATCACACGCTGTCGAATGCATGAGAAAAGACCAGCTCCACAAGGGAGTCTGGCCTTCATTATTGACCTGATCTGCGTAACTCCTGCATAGGATTACCGCCTACGAAAGCGCCTGCGGGCACATCCCGGTGCACCACCGAGCCTGCTGCAACAACTGCCCCGTCGCCAATCGTAACACCGGGCAGCACTGTCGTGTTCGCCCCGATCATAACGCTGTTGCCGATGACGATCTTGCCTGTCCGATATTCGCCGATGAGATACTCATGCGTGAGCAGCGTGGAATTATACCCAATAATGCAGTTGTCACCGACTTCAATCTTCTCCGGGAAAAATACATCGACCATCACCATCAGCGCGAACGCCGTCTCGCGCCCCACCTTCATGCCAAGCACATGGCGATAAATCGCATTTTTCACCGGTAGAGAAGGACAGTAACGCGCGATTTGAATCGCTATGAAATTGCGTACCGCTTTGAACCGGCTCACCGTACGATAAACCTGCCACAGCGCATTTGGGCCTACCATCTTGAATCGTTCAACGTTACGTCCCATCAAGTACCCGCTCCCGTTAGACGTTGGTTAGACGAACTTTAGTAAATCCCGCATGTCGTGAATAATATGCTGCGCACCGCTTACGCGGAGCTTCTGTTCTCCCTTCAGCGACCAAGCAACACCAACAGGGATGGCGCCAGCTGCTGCAGCCGATTCCATATCGACCGCGCTGTCCCCTACCATCATCGTAGTGGCCGGGTCGGCCCCTAGCTCTTCAAGCGCACGAAGCACAGGCTCAGGATGCGGCTTCGCATTCTTCACATCATCGATCGATACGATGCTGCTCATATAGTCTCGAATGCCAACGAACGTCAGCCCCCGCTCCGTTGTAAGGCGCATCTTGGTCGTTACAACGCCCATCTGGATGCCGCGTTCATGCAGCGTCTTCAGCACTTCATTCACATACGGGAAGGCCTGTACGTAATCGTCATGCACACGTAAATTGAATTCGCGATATTTGACCAGCAGTTCTGCTACATCTTCTCTGCCAGAAAACTGCCGCAGTTGATCAACGAGCGGCAATCCCATGGAAGGAATAATGTGCTCCGCGCCGAAGCCCGGTTCAACAATCCCATCCAGCGCATGGATAAAAGATTGAATAATCAACTCGTTCGTGTCGAGCACCGTACCGTCCAAATCGAATAACATGGTCTTAATTTGCTGCTGTGTCAAACCAAAATCCCCTTCCTGCTTAATCGGCTCCGCCGCCAGCCAATCGATGGCTGAGCAGACGGAGCCGATTGTGTTCCTTCAATGCAACGCTCCACTCAGGAGCTGCTCATTAACTATTCGCAATATCCGATGATCCGCTCTTGTTATCCGAAGCCTTCTGCTTGCTGGACACGAGCGGATCGAGATAATGAACCGGATTCGAGATCGTTACACGTCTTACAACTACGAAGACGACCGCTGCGAGCAGCAGAATAACACTAACGAGCTGCGACACACGTACATTGCCTTCTACTGCAATGTTCAAGTAACCTTGCTGGAAGCCCATCCACTCCATCGGTGTCCACAATCCGTTCATGAACGATGCGAGCCAGTCTGGACCGGAGAACGCCAAGCTGTCCGTGCGCAATGCTTCAATATAGAAACGGCCGAGTGCGTACCAGAAGAAGTACGTGCACAGCAGCTCGCCGGCGCGCAGAAACTTCTGGCGGCGAAGAACGAACAGAATAATAATGCCGACCACATTCCAGAGCGACTCATACAGGAACGTCGGGTGGTGGAAGATGCCTTCCACATTCATCTGATCCACAATCCAGCCCGGCAGATGAAGCTTGTCCCGCAGGAACGATTCCTCGACAGGACCGCCATAAGCTTCCTGATTGACGAAGTTGCCCCAACGGCCAATCAATTGACCAGCGATAAGCGATGGTGCGCAAATATCGGCAATGCGCAGGAAGTTGTAACCCTTCTGACGCGCATAGATAATGCCGCATACGAAAGCGCCGATTAACGCGCCGTAGATCGCGATACCGCCTTCCCATATTTTGAAGACGGAGAAGAAATCGTTCTTATAGCGGTTCCATTCGAATGCTACATAATAAATCCGTGCAGCGATGACAGCCGACGGCACGCCAAGGAGCAGCAGATCCATGAAGAAATCTGGGGTAATGCCGAACCGTTTGCCTTCTTGTACGGCGAGCAGCAGGCCAACCAGCGCCCCCATGCCTAGGATGATACCGTACCAGTGTACCGTAATCGGTCCAAGGTCAAATGCTATTGGATTAAGACGAAGCGTTTCCAACATGATAGGGCCGAGTCTCCTTTATACGATTTGTCATACAATAGACCGGCTCGAGCGAGCCGGCTTCGTTCATCATTCATAATCGTCCATATCGTCAGCGATCGTCTCTGTCAGCTTGTTCGTGAATTGCAATGCAGCATTATAACCCATCCGTTTCAAACGGTAATTCATCGCTGCGACTTCAATAATAACCGCTAAGTTGCGGCCTGGTCGTACAGGAACCGTAACGAGCGGAACATCTGTATCAATAATGCGAGTCGTTTCCTCATCCAGACCAAGACGATCATACTGCTTGTCCGGCTGCCAGTTCTCGAGTCGAATAACAAGCTCAATCCGTTTGTTGTTGCGAATTGCGCCTGCTCCGAACAATGTCATAACGTTAATAATGCCGAGACCACGAATTTCGAGCAAATGACGAATGAGTTCCGGTGCGGAACCATGCAGCTGATTATCAGACGTCTGCCTGATCTCGACTGCATCATCGGCGACTAATCGGTGACCGCGCTTCACAAGCTCAAGCGCCGTCTCACTCTTACCGATACCGCTGCCGCCCGTAATAAGCATGCCAATACCATATACGTCGACCAGTACACCGTGAATCGTTGCAGTTGGTGCAAGCTTACGCTCCAAGAAGTTCGTTACACGGCTTTGTAGTATCGTTGTCGCCATACCGCTTCGCAGAACAGGTACATCCGCGAGTTTAGACTGCTCTAGCAATTCAAGCGGCGCTTCTAGACCGCGTGTAATAATGATGCATGGCGCTTCATCATTGCACAACCTCTCCATCCGCTCCGAACGTGATTGCGCACTAAGCGTCTGAAGGAATGTCAGCTCCGTCTTGCCGAGTATTTGCACCCGCTCACGCGGATGGTAATGAAAATAACCTGCCATCTCAAGACCTGGTCGATACAGGTCATCTGTCGTTATCGTACGGCGCAGCCCTTCCTCGCCGGACAAAATCTCAAGCTGGAACTGTTGAACGAGTTCCGATACTTTCACCTTTTTGGCCATCACTGCTGCCTCCCATTGCCGTTTTTCCAATGTCTTCATCGTAAATGAAAAACGGGCCAAACGCAATGTTTAGCCCGTTTCATCTTTATCGAAGTTTCCATCGCCTTGTATCGCCGCTGCCTCTAAAGCAGTTTCATCTTCAGCATGCTCACACGATAAGGCTTCTGGCGGTTCTTACCCGTTGAATTCCATTTAGACATACCAGCAGGCAAACGGTTTAGTATAACAAAAAAAAACCTCCGAGCTGTGAGCTCAGAGGCTGTTCATCTATTACGAATCGATTAGTTCTCGAATACGTTCAGTTCGGACTCTTTATCGAATACATGAGCTTTGTTCATGTCGAGTGCGAGTTTAACGTTTTGGCCTTCACGAAGCGTCGAACGACCGTCTACACGCGCCGTTACCGCTTGCGTACCAATACCGTTCAGGTAGAGGATCATCTCGTGGCCGAGGTTCTCAGCAACGTCGATATGAGCCGAAACGATTGTGTTTGGCGAAGCTTCCATGAATACTGGCTCTTCGTGGAAATCGTCTGGACGAATACCAAGAACAACCTCTTTGTTAGCATAGCCTTTGTCACGAAGAACTTTAGCTTTGCCTTCTGGAATAACAACGTCGATGCCATCAGCTTTGAAGCGAAGCTCGCCGCCTTTGTCATTCAGGTTGCCCGTGATGAAGTTCATCGAAGGAGCGCCGATAAAGCCTGCAACGAAGATGTTCGTTGGGTGGTTGTACAGCTCTTCAGGAGAAGCTGCTTGTTGGATGATACCGTCTTTCATAACAACGATACGGTCACCCATCGTCATTGCTTCGACCTGGTCATGTGTTACGTAGATAACAGTCGTTTCAAGACGTTTAGCCAGTTTGGAGATTTCCGCGCGCATTTGACCACGGAGTTTAGCGTCCAAGTTGGAAAGCGGTTCGTCCATCAAGAATACTTGTGGTTCACGAACGATAGCACGGCCGAGTGCTACACGCTGACGTTGACCACCGGACAGAGCCTTAGGTTTACGGTCGAGCAAGTGCTCGATATCGAGAATTTTAGCAGCTTCACGAACGCGTTTGTCGATGTCTGCTTTTTTGAATTTACGAAGTTTCAGACCAAACGCCATGTTTTGGTACACGTTCATGTGTGGGTACAGGGCGTAGGATTGGAATACCATCGCGATGTCGCGATCTTTAGGTGCAACGTCATTCACCAGACGGTCGCCGATGAACAGTTTACCTTCGGAAATTTCTTCAAGGCCGGCAATCATCCGAAGCGTCGTCGATTTACCGCAACCCGATGGGCCGACGAGTACGAGGAATTCTTTATCCTTAATGTCGAGATTGATATCTTTAACGGATGCGAGATCGGAACCTGGATACTTTTTGTACACATGCTCTAAGCGTACGCCTGCCATGAGTCATTTCCCCCTAAACAATTATATGATTCGTTTCGTTATGTTTCTATATTAACTCAGTGCATCCCATATGACTATGCACATTCCTTACAAAAAATTTAGGTCCTTTTCGTAACTTTGTACAATAGCAAAATGATCTTCATCAAAACTGCGTCCCGGAATACGCGAACATCAAGTCCCGATTCCTGCTTGAGCTTATCTAATCGGTACAACAATGTATTCCGATGAATAAACAGCTTCTTCGCTGTTTCACTGACATTACAATCCAATGCAAAGAAAGTCTCCAGCGTAGACAACGTCTCCGGCTCCATGAATACATCCGACCTGCCGAATGCTTGCTCCACATAGCGCAACCGTACATTTTCCGGAATGCTAATAAGCAACCGCTCCAAATGCATATTCCAAGGCAAATGTATATTCGATCCCATGTCATAAATCCGTCCAAGCTCAATCGTTTCCTGCAGCAGTATGACCGTCTGCACAATGGACTTTACCGGCTTCATCGGTCGACCGACTGCTAAATGGCATTCGCCAATCCACTCGCTAGCCAACATCTCGTGAAGTCCAGAGCCTATAGAAACTAAACTCTCCTCCAGCACATCGGTCTGATCATCGCGTTCCTCCAGCGTATCTCGCATCAGCGATACTGGCGCAAGAACAAGCCACTCCTGAGTTTTGAGCGGGATGACAATGACTTCTTCATCTAAGAAAGATGCCAGAAGCTTCTGCAAATCGCTAAAAGCCGAGGCTTCAGTTGCTTGATCCGTTTCTAATAAGAAAGGAATCATTTCTGCATATAGTCGCCCATCAGAAGCTAAACTACCAGGTACCGTTTCCGTACCTCCAATAGCAGCCTGCTGTACGATCCATTCCCCTAAGGCACGAGATTTTCGTTCAATATCCGATTTACTATCCAGCTCGTACGTACTTCCCAAGCCCTGTCCCGCTTGCTGTGTTATCGCCCACTGCACCAATGCTTTCTCCGTATCGGTCCATGTGCTGCGTTTAATCGTTAATTGGCGTAATGTACGATAATCGACACGCCAGACGACTTTAAGTGAGTCGCCTTGCTCCATCATTACCGTTCCCGGCTCTAAGCTTGTCCATTCCGGATGATCCGATACGAGCAGATCATCAGCAATGATCGGGCATTTCAAAATGTGCTGCAGCTGATCCCAATCCGACATGCTCATTCCTTATCCCCTATCCATGAAAGCCTTTTTCTTTAGGACATTGTAACATAAATTGCTACCTATCCTAAAGAACTACGCCTGCTCGAGGTCTAGAACCACTTTAGGGAACATGTTTAATTGTTGTTATACACAAAAAAACCACAGACCGTGGTCTGTGGTACTTGTTTGTTTAATAAATGGTGAGCCATGTAGGACTCGAACCTACGACACCCTGATTAAAAGTCAGGTGCTCTACCA